>NZ_JANKBI010000006.1:0-238385 GCF_024622195.1 Murimonas intestini | reverse complement strand
TCAGATAGAAGAAAAAAGCAAGCCCACCCCTCAAGATTGAGGGGCAGGGGAGCTGAAGTGTCGAAGACACTTATTTATGATGTTCAAAAAACATAGTTTTGTCTGGCAGCACGTTCCTCCTTGTAAAAAAGCCTGATATAAAACCATAAAATCAGCACCTATATCACTTTGATTGTTTGATTGCTGGTTAACTAAATGACATTGGACACTGAACTGCTACAATGCATTAAAAATGTATTTGGAAGAATAGGAGAAGATCTCATGTAACACCGTTAGATTTTTCAAATGAATCGTTCGTAAAGTCGAAGTTTCCATTTGCATTTATCATTGAAGAAAAACATACAGTATGATACAATAATATGGATTGAGAGTATAAGAACGAAAATGAATAACATACTTTCAAAATACAGGAAAACCATAAGTTTTGTATAACGAAGAGGGAATACATATGGCAGTATCATACAATGGATTATGGAAGCTATTAATCGATAAAAACATGAAGAAAGTGGATATAATGAACCAAGTGGGAATCAGCAGCAGTACCGTGGCAAAAATGACGAATGGCAAGCTGGTTTCCATGAAGGTTCTGGAGAAGATCTGCGAGAAGTTAGATTGTGATTTCGGAGATATTGTCCATTATGAAAAAGAAACAAAGGATGGTGGACAGTAATGGAATATAGTGCAGGACTTACATCAAAATTATTCTGGCTGCAGGAGTCCAGAAAAACAGCAGGGTATATCCTGGAAGGGTTTAGCAAGACAGATATCCGAAAGATTGCCTGGGAGGAAAATATCTATCAGGTGAAAGCTGAATATCGTGCCTACGAAGTGTTGAATGGAACCTACAGAAGGGTATCCGCTTTGCCGGAGGCAGTATTGCAGGAATTTATCACTTGTGATGTGGAAACTGCAAAGATTCTGAATCTGATTGCAGTTCTGATGGACAGCAGATTATTTTTTGAATTTTTACATGAAGTATATGACGAGAAGATTCGATTAGGTGAAAAAGAGATCACAGACAGGGATCTGAATGTCTTTTTTGCAGATAAGGTAATGCAGAGTGATGTAGTTGCAGGCTGGACAGATACTGCAGTACGGAAGTTGAAACAGTGCTTCACAAGAATGATGTTTGAGGCTGGATTACTGGAAAGCAGTGCAAAGCCGAGAACGATCAAGCCAATTCATATTGATTATCGTACAGAAGAATTACTGACTGTAAATGGACTTGGAGAATACTTGAAGGCTGTGAAGGGAGTCTAAGGATGGCTGGATTGAGTTTGGAAGAAAGACTGAACCGGATTGAAGATAAGATATCTGAAAAGTCTTTCCGTGAGAATAAGGGACTTGGAAATGAAGTTGGATATTATGTGTTTGATTATGATCCGAGAGCAGAACTGGAAGTGCGTACTCATATCGCATATTTAAAAGGCCGAATCAACAACGGCAATAAAGACTTTAAAATTATAGAAGTTGACCTATTTCATACGATGATTCAGGTATTAGAGGAAGAAGGATATCTGGAAGCCTTCTTTGATCTGGAAAAGGATAATGGCTTTTTTGATATGGCCGACAGCTTGGTAGAAACATTGGGACTGGATGAGACGAACGAACTAAACCTTATTATTTCAAAGATCTTGCAGGAAGATCTGACCGACAGCGTGATTTTTCTGACAGGAGTAGGAAAATGCCATCCAATCATTGCAAGCCATAATATTTTGAATAATTTACATCAGGTGCTGGACAGTGTACCGGTTGTGATGTTTTATCCTGGAGAATACAGTGGACAGGATCTGAAATTATTTGGAACGATGGATTCCAGAAATTATTACCGGGCATTCCGGCTTGTGTAAAACAAAGGAGAAGAAAAATGCAGATTAAAGAGATGTTTGAAAAACAGATTGATCGTGATATTAAGGGCGTAATTAAAGTCGGTCAGTCTGATGAAGAAAATGTATATCAGGAATTGGACGAATATGTGGTAACAAAAGAACTGTTAAAGCATTTCCGTGATTTTTTCGATAACTACGAAAAAGGGATTCATAACAATACTGACAAAATGGGTGTCTGGATCTCCGGTTTCTTTGGAAGTGGTAAATCTCACTTCTTAAAGATTCTTTCTTACCTGTTAAAAAACAGTGTGGTGGAAGGAAAGAGAGCGATCGAATACTTTACAGATGGCAAAAAAGTTGAAGATCCAATGCTGATTGCCAAGATGACCAATTCAGGAACCATTTCTTCTGATGTCATGCTCTTTAATATTGATTCCAAGGGATCTGCAAAAGTTGGCTCAGGGAAAGAAGCCATCGTGGAAGTATTCATGAAGGTATTCAATGAAATGCAGGGATACTGTGGCTCAATTCCGTATCTTGCAGAATTTGAGCGTCAACTTGACAATGAAGATAGATTTGAGGAATTCAAAGAGAAATTTGAAGAGATTGCAGGTGCACCATGGGAGAAAAAGAGACAGGCCTTTGCAGTTATTCAGGATAAAATCGTAAAAACCATTGTAGCGATGGACTTTATGAGTGAGGAAGCGGCTCGTAACTGGTGTAAAAATGCAAAAGTAAGCTATGATCTCAGTATTGAAAAATTCGTATCTCTGGTAAAAGAATATTGTGAGAAAAAAGGACCGAACCACCATGTCATTTTCCTGGTGGATGAGATTGGACAGTATATTGCTGATGATACCCAGTTAATGCTGAATTTGCAGACTATTGTAGAAGACCTGGGAACTGCCTGCAGAGGAAAAGCATGGGTTATCGTTACCAGTCAGGAAGATATTGATTCTATTACAAAGACAAAAGGAAATGACTTCTCAAAGATTCAGGGACGTTTTGATACCAGATTATCTCTGTCTGCATCCAATGTAGATGAAGTTATCCGTAAACGTATTCTGGAGAAGAATGAGATTGCGGAGTCTGCATTGAAGCTGTTATATGAGCAGAAAGAATCCATTATCAAGAATCTGATCACATTTACGGCAGATACTGCAGATAAGAAATTATATACAGACAAGACAGATTTTGCTGATTGCTATCCGTTTATTCCATACCAGTTCAATTTACTTGGACAGGTACTGACAGCCGTGCGTACTCATGGAGCCAGTGGAAAGCATTTATCCGATCAGTCCCGTTCTATGTTGGCACTATTCCAAGAGTCTGCGATTCGATTAAAAGACAGCCAGGAAGGTGTGCTGGTACCATTCAGCTATTTCTATGATCCGCTGCATAAATTCATTGACCATCAGCACAGCCAGGTCATTACGGATGCAGAGGACAATAGCAGACTGGATGAGTTCGATGTAGAACTGCTGAAAGTGCTGTTTATGATTAAATACGTCAAAGAGATCAAGGCAAATGTAGATAACCTTACCACACTGATGATCTCCAATATTGACGATGACCGTATCGTAATTCGTGGAAAGATTGAAGAATCTTTAAAGAAACTGATTCGAGAGACATTGGTACAGAAGAATGGAGAAATCTATATCTTCCTGACAAATGAAGAGCAGGAAATCAATAATGCCATCAATAACGAATCTGTAGAAATGGGAGAGATTATCGGAGAGGCATCCACAGTAATCTTCGAGGAAATCTTTACAGACAAGAAATATCGTTATAGCAGCCGTTATTTATTCCCATTTAACCAGAAAGTAGATGATCGGTATTTCAAGGGAATTCAGTCTAATGATATTGGAGTATCGATAATTACACCATATGGAGAAGATTATCCGGATTCTGCCCTGCGTATGCTTTCCGCACAGGAACATAGTGTGATTGTGAAACTGCCTAACGACAGTACCTTCCTGGATGAAATCACAGAATCTATCAAGATTTATAAGTTCCTGAATAAAAATGCTTCCGGTGCAAGAGGAAGCTTTGACAGTATTCGTCGTGCAAAAGAAGATGAACGTATTGAAAAGAAGGACCGCATCCGTATTTTTATCGAAGATGCCCTGAAACATGCGGATATCTATGTGAATGGAGATAAAGCAAACATTTTAGCAAAAGAACCGGCAAGCCGTATCAATGAGGCACTTGGAAAGTTAGTAGCAATGCAGTATAACAAGCTGACCTACATGGAGACAGCTCCGGAACTTTCTGATATTGCTGCAGTATTCAATGGCAACGACGGACAGGTTTCTTTCCTTGGAACCAGTGATACCACACCGAATAAACTGGCACTGGAAGAAGTGATTCAGGTAATCGGTCTTAACAATGCAAGACATATGAAAACATCCCTGAAATCCCTACAGGATAAATTCGGGGCAGCTCCGTATGGCTTTGATCCGAAAGACGTGCAGTGGCTAGTTGCCATGCTATTTAAGATGGGACGGGTATCCCTGACATATAACAGTCAGAGCCTATCCATGCTGTCTAATACAAAAGATGAACTGGTACGCTATCTGACAAAACGTGAATTTGTAGAAAAACTGCTGATTGATATCAGGGAAAGAGCGACAGACGGACAGATCCGTTCGGCAAAAGAAGTATTGAAGGATTATTTTGGATTCTCTGTATCCAGTGATGATGACGATACAATTATGAGAAACTTTAAGAATAAAGCTCAGGATAAGCTGGATATTTTCAATGAAATCATGATTGAATATCGTGTAAATCCAAAGCTGCCATGTAAATCCTTGATGGAAGAGGCGAAGAAGAATCTGAAAGAACTTCTCTCTATCAAAGAGCCGGTCGAGTTCTTTAAAACAGTAGATAAAAAGCGAGATGATCTTTTAGATGATGCAGACAATACTGCACCGGTATTTGATTTCTTCAAAGGTGGTCAGAAAAAAATCTTTGAAAAAGCACTGGAACAGATCCAGATGTTTGAAAACAGCAAGACCTATGTTCGGGAACAGGGGATCATTGACAACGTGGCTCAGATGGAAGCCATTGTGACGGCAAAGAATCCATTTGGACAGATTCAGAAACTGCCGGATATGTCCATGAAGTTCGTACAGCAGTATGGAGCCTTACTGGAAAAAGAAGCAGAAGAGATGCGACCGATTGTGGATGATGATCTGGAAAAAGTATTATATACGTTAGATGAGAAAGAATTTGCATCTGTATTTAGGGACAAGTTCGTAAATGCTTTTGCAGAACTGAAGCAGAAACTGGATACATCCCATGAGATTGCAGCAGTAAAAAATATCAGACTGGAAAGTGATACATTGAAGCTTCGTTGTATGGATGAGATTACAGAATATGAAGAAGCACATCGTCCGAAACCGGTACAGCCTGTACCTCTGGTAACACCACCGACAGGCGGCGGCCATACGGAACCACCGAAGCCGGTAACACCGCCAGTTCAGCCGAAGCCAAAGAAACGCAAGAATGTATCCATTAGTAACGTAGCTGGTGCGAGAATCTATTCGATTGAAAACGAGCAGGATATTGACAAGTTCCTGGCAGAGCTGAAGAAAAAATTATTAAACGAGCTGGATGAAAATACAATTATTACATTGAGTTAAACATTCCAGTGGGAGGAAATAGTACATGAACAAGAATGCGATAAAGAAATTTGCCATAGAAGCAAGAAAAAAATTGATCGATTCGGTTACAGATAAAGCAGGTATGCTTGGTATCACAGAGAAATCCTGTAGTGAACCAATCACTAAGGGAGCGGACTTTGAAGTATATCAGACGGTTGCAGGAACAGAAGTAACATTGAATAAAAGACAGTGTGAACAGAGAAGACGACTGGTATCTCAAATTGAGTCTCGTGGTTTTGAAGCAGTTGTAGAGGAAGTGGCGTATACCTGGTTCAACAGAATCTGTGCTATCCGTTTTATGGAAGTAAATGACTATCTTCCAAACAGAGTTCGTGTGCTTTCTTCTGAAAAAGAGGGGAAAATGGAACCGGATCTTGTGACACAGGCACCAGATGTAGATTTAGACCTGACAGCACAGGAAAAAGAAGAAATCATCAATTGGAAAATGAGTGGTACATCAGAAGATACCGATAAAATGTACGGTAAATTATTCTTGAAACAGTGCCATCAGCTACATGATATCCTGCCAGGACTGTTTGAAGCAGATTCAGACTATATGGAATTGCTGTTTGGTATTTCTTACACCAATAAAGATGATGTGATTTATATGCTGGTGAATCCGGAGACAGGTATCCCGGAAACAGACTTTAATGTATCCACACTGGATGAAGAAGGCAATCCAACCGGACAGGTAGAGATTATTGGATGGCTGTACCAGTATTACAACACAGAATTGAAAGATGATACCTTTGCAAAATTGAAAAAGAATGTAAAGATCACGAAAGAACGAATTCCGGCGGCAACCCAGCTTTTTACACCAGACTGGATTGTGCGTTATATGGTTGAAAACTCAGTGGGAAGAATCTGGATTGAACACTTACGGGCAGTAGATCCAAGCACAGATGAAAAGACAGTTGCTGAAAAATTCGGATGGAAATACTACCTTCCAGAAGCAGAGCAGGAAGAAGCAGTCAATGTGAAACTGGCAGAAATACGTACCACATACAAAGATCTAAAACCAACAGATATTACTTGTATTGATCCGTGTATGGGAAGTGGTCATATACTAATTGCAATGTTCGATGTATTGATGGATATCTATGAAAGTGCTGGATATGACAAGAGAGAAGCGGCATTTGAAATCGTAGAACATAATATTCATGGACTGGATATCGACCAGAGGGCATATCAGCTCGCATACTTTGCAGTTATGATGAAAGGTCGTGGATATAACCGACGATTCCTGCGTGGAAGAGATGGGAAAACGGAACCGAAAGTGTATGCGATTATAGAGAGTAATGGGATTAACCGGAGTCATCTGAAATTTTTCGGTACACATTTAAGCGAGATGGAACGAAATCTGGCAACGATGCAGATGGAAGGATTACTGGATACCTTTATAGATGCCAGAGAATATGGTTCTATTTTGAATGTAGATACCTGTGACTGGAATGTACTGGAAAAATTTGTAGAAGATTTAGGAACAGATGGACAGATTTCATTTGAAAGTGTAGGAAGTGAAGAAACACAGAAAATTTTACGAAAACTGGTAAGAGTAGCGAAGAATCTGGGACAAAAGTATGATGCAGTGGTGACAAATCCGCCGTATATGGGAAATGGCGGTATGAGCGCAAAGTTGTCTGATTTTGTAAAGAAGAATTATCCTGATAGCAAAGGTGATATGAGCACGGTATGCATGGAAAAAACTTTAACTATGTGTAATTTAAATGGGCATATGGCAATGATTAACATTCCGGTATGGATGTTTTTATCAAGCTATGAAGAATTGCGAAGAAGTTTGCTATCACAAAATACATTTGTTAATATGCTTCATTTAGGAAGGGGTGTTTTTGGCTCTGACTTTGGTACGACTTCTTTTGTAATCAAAAATGGAAATTATGCAAAATACACTGGCACATACCGCCGACTCTTTAGAAAACAAGGAGCTGTAGATTCTGTTGATACCAAAGAAATATGGTTTTTTGATGGAACAGGATATTTTCTATCAAATCAAGATAGATATTTCGATATTCCTGGAACTCCTATTGCTTACTGGGTAAGCAGTAGATTTATTGAGTGTTTTCATAATCAAGCAATATCAGATCTTGCACAAGCACGCTTAGGAATGGCAACAGCAAGTAATGATCGCTTTCTAAGATTGTGGCACGAAGTTGCACTTGACAGAATTGGATTTAATATAAAAAACAGAGATGAAGCACAGTTGAGTAAAAAGAAATTCTTTCCATATAACAAGGGCGGAGAGTTTAGAAAGTGGTATGGGAATAGGGATTATGTTGTGAACTGGGAAAACGATGGACTTGAAATTAGAAATTTCAAGGACGAAAAAACAGGGAGAATTCGTTCACACAATTATAATTTGGATTTCATATTTAGAGAAGGGATAACATGGACGTTTTTATCGTCAAGTAAATTTTCGTCAAGATATTTTGAAAAAGGTTTTTTATGTGATGCGGTCGGATGTGGCTTATATGCTGCTACCAAAGATATTTCATATATAGAGGCACTGTTATGTTCTTCAGTGACAGACTACATTCTCAATGTTCTTAACCCGAGTATTTCGTACCAACCTGGCAATATTGGATCTATTCCATTATGTATTTTAGAGGAAAAACGTCATACAATTGAGGAGATGGCAGATAAGTGTATTTCTAATTCAAAACGAGACTGGGACTCCTTTGAAACCTCTTGGGACTTCAAGCAGCATCCTCTCATCTGTTCTGTTTCCACTGTCTCTGAAGCCTTTGAGCAGTGGAAGACTGAATGCGATGAACGTTTCAATCAGTTGAAAAACAACGAAGAAGAACTGAACCGTATATTTATCGACATTTATGGTTTGCAGAATGAGTTAACACCAGAAGTAGAGGATAAAGATGTCACAGTTCGTAAGGCAGATTTGGGACGGGATATTCGTTCTTTCATTTCCTATGTTGTGGGCTGCATGTTTGGTCGTTATTCTTTAGATGAAAAAGGGCTGATCTATGCCGGCGGTGAATGTGACAGTAGTAAGTATAAGACATTTCTTCCGGATGACGATAACTGCATTCCAATCACTGATGAAGAATATTTCTCAGATGATATTGTTGGACGTTTTGTAGAATTTGTCAAAACTGTCTACGGCTCCGACACCTTAGAAAAAAACCTTGATTTTATTGCAAATGCATTAGGCAATAGGGGTGATACTTCCAGAGAAGTCATCCGTAACTATTTTCTAAAAGACTTTTATACAGACCATCTGAAAGTATATCAGAAGAGACCAATTTACTGGCTCTTCGACAGTGGAAAACAAAATGGATTTAAGGCACTGATCTACATGCACCGTTATGATGCAGACACTGTTGGACGTGTAAGAACAGACTATTTGCACCGCGCACAGAAATATGTAGAAACAGCGATGCAGAGTGCTCAGTATACCATTGACAATGCAACCTCAGCTTCCGAAAAATCGAAGGCAACAAAAGCAGTGACGAAATATACAAAACAGCTTGCAGAAATGAAGATTTATGATGAGGCCATTGCTCATATTGCCAACAAAAGAATCGAGATTGATCTGGATGATGGAGTAAAAGTAAATTACGAGAAATTCCAAGATGTAGAAGTGGCACAGGAAGGAAAGAAAGCATTAAAAGTGGATCTTTTGGCTAAAATTAAATAAGAAGGAATGGAGGTGACAGATAATTGAAATTAAAAAATATCAAGATTTCCAATTACAGATGTTTCAAAGAGGCTGAGATTGATTTTGATGATTATATCACATTGGTAGTTGGTAAGAATGGAGCAGGAAAGACTGCAATATTGGATGCAGTGGCTGTCTCAGTCAGTACATTTCTATTGGGGATAGATGGTGGTGTTAGTAGAAGTATTTTAAAGGATGATGCCAGATATGAGTTCCATGATTTAAACGGAACGATTGATCCGCAGCACCAGTTTCCAGTAAGTATTGAGAGTATTGGTGATTGCCTGGCTCAGCGAAATGTTAAATGGATTCGTTCTTTGAACTCTGAAAGTGGCAAGACTACTATCAAAGATGCAGGTGAATTGACAGCTCTTGCGAAGAAAGCACAGAATCAGATCATGACAGGAGATAAGTCACTGGTGCTTCCGCTGATATCGTACTACGGAACTGGACGTTTATATGCACAGAAGAAAGAAAAGAGAAATCTGAAATCTTTAACGGAGTTTAAACGTCAGGTCGGCTACGTGGATTGTGTGGCAGCCGAGTCAAATGAAAAGTTGATGCTAAACTGGTTCCAGATGCAGACACTAAAAAGTCTTCAGGAACAGCAGAAGACAGGCATACTGGAAAGACCATTACTTTTGAAAACAGTCGAAAAAGCAATCTGCAGAAGCTTTGAGAGAATCAGCGGTGCACGAAATGCCACCCTTTTCTTTGATCTTGATACCCATAGACGGGTACTGGAATTTGAAACTGCGAATGGCGATGCACAGAAATTTGCAATGGATGAGATGAGCGAAGGATATAAGAATACTCTCAGTATGATCGGTGACATTGCCTATCGTATGGCAGTATTAAATTCTACGCTGGGAGATCAGGTGCTGGAAAAAACACCTGGTGTTGTGCTGATTGATGAAATTGATTTACATTTGCATCCGCAGTGGCAGCAGACGATTCTGAGTGACCTTCATGCAATTTTTCCGGAGCTCCAGTTTATTGTCAGCTCCCACGCTCCGGCAGTTATCAACTCTGTTAGAAGAGAGCAGATTCGAATTCTGGATCATGGAGAAATCTACATGCCGGTGGCACAGACCTATGGAAGAGATGTAAATTCCATCTTACGGGAGGTTATGAAAGTATCGGAGCGTCCGGCTGATATCAAGCAGCGTATGGATTTATTCTATGCGTATATGGATGAAAATAAATACAAAGAAGCAGATAAGGTTTTGATGGAGATAGAAGCGATTGTCGGAACAACAGATCCGGATTGAACTTGAATTGCCAGGCACTTTCGTTACCACAGACAAGGAAAAATGTTTTGATGGCAGAGAAAAATAGAATCATGAGAAAGTGCAAAGGTAAATCACAAGATGCATTTATGCGTGAGCTGGAACGCACTTATGCAAATCTTGTACAGGAAAGAAATTTGACACCGTATTGTGGAATTATCATTTCCTGGCTTGAGAGCAAATTGAAGATATCATAAACTGTGCGGAGATTAGGCACAAATAAACTTGAAGGTGAAAAGATGGATTTACAAAATATACAAGAGCAGTTGAATTCTGAATTTTCCAAGGAAGAGACTCGTATTATATTCTGGTTTGATGATAAAGGGGAATACGAAGACGAGGTATCTGAATTGCAACTGGACAATGCAAAATTACATATTCTGGATGGTACGAACTGGTTTTATTCCAAATGGTTATTAAATGAATCAGATACAGAGAACAAGTATCTTGTATACGCACCATTTCCTAAACCTGGTGATGCGGAGAATCCATTGGCAGATATGTATTATTACTCTGTTCCGTACTACACGGACCGGGTATCCCAGATGTCACAGGAAATTGGAATTGATAACCGATTTAAAGAACATCTGGCACAGTACAGTAACTTCTGGAAGAATAAGAATCGTATTGAGAAGTTTAAAGAACTCGGCATAGACCATTTCAATGTGGAAACCATTGATATTGGTCTTATTGCCGTGCTTACAGATGTAAAGACTCCGAATTTTGAAGAGATTACCAGACAGTTATTACTGCATGACAACGAAGCATACATGAAGGCGTTAGAGGATAATGGACTTTTAGAAAAGTTCTGGGAATTATGTGAGAAGTGTTTTGGATACCAGTCTGCAAATCCGAACATAGATGATCTGGCAGCATGTATGCTTTTGACATATGCATCGGTAGCGTTAAAAGATACGGTACCAGCTGTTTTAAAATCATATATATTGAAAAAGAAGAATGATGTAGTCGTATTTGTCCGGAATTTGATGGACAATGTACTTTATCAGAATGCTTATGACGTATTATCAGAAAAAGTGGACAAGACGTTACGGGTAGTGAGCAGAATACGGGATGAATTGAAAAAGGATGCGGACAAATCAAAAGATCAGTCAGCACAGCTTCTGGATATTGCAAATTGTGATGCTTTCAGAGAACTGGATCATATTTTAATTGACTGGGCGTTGGATCAGCTGAACGACGAGATCCTGGATGCTCAGATTGATGGCATGAACCTTGCACAGATTACAGAACAGCGAACTGCAAAGTCCTGCCATTTTGGAAACGTATACAAGAATGAATATCAGGCAATCAAATATGCCTATCAGATGATGAAAGCGGTATCTGTTCTGGAAGTAACCAGTGATATCAAGGCTATAGTAGATGATTATCAGAAACAGACATATTTGATTGATTCTTATTATAGATGGTTTTATAGTGCTTATGACTGCATAGAAGATACAGAGAGATTTTCTAAGGTAAGAGAACGCATTGAGAATATGTATTCCTTCACTTATCTGCAGAAAGTAACCCCGAAGTGGAATCAGGAATTGACGGATAATTTGATAGTAGATACCGGATTAAAACGTCAGGAAGATTTCTATCGCAATTATCTGAAGTCATACGAAGGAAACAAACGTGTAATCGTCATCATTTCTGATGCTTTTCGGTATGAATGTGCAAAAGAATTGATGGAACGATTGGAACTGGATGAAAAGTGTACGCCGAAATTAGAGTGTATGATCAGTGGACTGCCTTCGGTAACATCAGTGGGAATGGCAAGCCTTCTGCCACATAAGGAATTACAGGTAGATGATAAATTGAATATCACAGTAGATGGACAGAGCTGTGGTGATCTGGCCTCCAGAGATAAGATTTTAAAAGCGCAGAATGAAAACAATGTAGCTTTGGCATTTGACGATTTAATTGACGCAAATCAAGATAGACTTCGTGAACTACTGCAGGGAAAAAATATTGTATACATTTATCATAACCAGGTAGACGCTCGTGGAGATAAGGCAGCCAGTGAGAATGAAGTTTTTAAAGCCTGTGAGGAAGCAATAGATGAAATCCATCGCTTGATACATAGATTAACAATGTATTTATCAGCGCCGAAATTCTTTATTACAGCAGATCATGGCTTCTTGTATAAGAGAGACAAGCTACATGAATTTGACAAAGTATCATATGACCGTGAAATCTGTGTATATTCCAACAAACGGTTCCTGCTTACAACACGGAAAGTAAACGAACCGGGAATGAAGTCCAGATTGATGGCATATATGAATAATTTATATGTGACCACACCGATTGGAGCAGATATTTTTAAGGTAGCCGGTGGAGGACAGAACTATGTGCATGGAGGTTCATCACTTCAAGAGATGCTGATTCCGGTAATTGAACTGACAACGAATACTAGAGCGGTTGCTTACGATTATGTAGATGTGATTCCGACTTCTGTGAATCGAAAGGTGACCAACCTGATTACTTACTTTGATTTTATTCAGACAGAGAAAGTAACAGATACTATGAAGGCAAGAAGTTTGGTGGCATACTTTGCGACAGAAGATGGAGAAAAGATATCTTTTGATGTACCGATCGTGGCGAATAGTCGTGAAGATGCACCGGAGAAGAGAACATTCCATGAGAAGTTTACATTGAAGTCCAGAGAATACAAGTATGGTGATAAGTATTATCTGGTGCTGGCAGATGCAAATGATGAGAAGAATATTTTGCAACAGTATGAATTTATGATTGATATTGCGTTCGTGTATGATTTTGGGTTTTAGAAATGTATTAGAAAAATATTTTGTGAACAAAGAAACAGCAAAACAGTATGAAGTGTTGGAGAGGTGATGTAAAAATGGATTTATGGATGGAAGATAAGCCTAGCAATTCAGAACTCTGCACGATCCTTGAAAAATTGATCAAAAGTTGGGAAATGGAAGTAGTTGAATTTAAAGAGGCAGGAAAGGACTATGATAAAAATAAAATAGGACAATATTTTTCTGCAATAAGCAACGAATCAAATTTAAAAGGATTGCAGCATGGATGGCTGGTTTTCGGAGTAAGAAATAAGGATAAGGCTATTGTTGGTTCTGATTATAGAAATAACAAGGGCTTGGATACTCTGAAGCAGGAAATATCAGTAGGAACTACAGGTGGAATATCTTTTATAGAAATTTATGAAGTATTTCCTGTGGTAGATGGTGAAAAGAAACGTGTAATTATGTTTCAGATTCCAGCAGCAACAACGGCAACACCGACAGGGTGGAATGACCATTTTTATGGACGCAATGGAGAATCTTTGGGAGCATTATCTGTAGAAGAACTTGATCGAATTCGTGGGCAGGAAAAGAAAGACTGGTCGAAGCAGATTGTTCCAGAAGCAGAAATAGAACATCTGGATACCAATGCTATTAATCTTGCACGAGAAAATTATAAAAAAAAGATGAATAAATCGTACATCAGCGAAGAAGTGGATCGAATGACAAATGAACAGTTTCTGACCAAATTGAAGCTGATGCTCAATGGTAAAATAACAAATGCGGCAATGTTGTTACTGGGAAATGAAGATTATGATTATTTGTTTAAAACTGTTCCTGAAGCATCATGGAGAGTGTACGATTCAAAAAATGAAGTGAGTGATTACGAAATCTTTAAAATTCCGTATATTACTTTAAGTGAGCGACTGTTTGGAAAGATTAGAAACCTTACTTACAGATATATGCCGAACCAGTTAACACTATTTCCAACAGAAACAAAACAGTATGATATGTGGCTTCTTCGAGAGCTTTTAAATAACTGTATTGCTCATTCGGAATATACGTATGGTGGAAGAATATATCTAAATGAATTTGAAGATAAGATTATCCTTACCAATCCAGGATCTTTTTTGCCGGGAAAAATTGAGCCAGTATTGAATCCGGGATATAATCCACCGTTTTATAGAAATCAGTTGTTGGCAGAGACAATGGTGAAACTGAATATGATCGATTCACAGTCTACAGGAATAAGAAGAGTATTTCGGATTCAAAAAGAAAGATACTTTCCGCTCCCAGATTATGATTTATCGAATAGGCAACAGGTAAGAGTTTGCATATATGGAAAAATTCTTGATGAAAATTATTCGCAGATATTATTTAAAAATCCTGACTTCGATTTGGAAACGGTATTTTTGATCGACTGCGTACAAAAGGGTATTAAAATCGATAAAGCAGCTGTGAAATACTTGAGAAAGCTAAAGGTTATAGAAGGAAAAGTACCTAATATTTTTCTATCAGCTTCTATATCAGAAACAATCGGTGAAAAGAGCCAGTATGTAAAGAATAAAGCATTCGATGATCAATACTATAGAGACTTAATTGTGCGATATCTTAAACAATACAAAAAAGCAAAGAAAAAAGATATAAGGGCACTACTTTGGGATAAATTGCCAGAAGTAATGGAAGATAAGCAGAAAGAAGATAAGATACGAAATTTGCTTGCCACTATGCGAAGAAAAGGGATTATTACCACAGATTCCCAAAATCAGCAGAGGTCATCTTGGATTTTGGTGGAACAGGTTAAACAAGAAAAATAATATTTACACAAGAATTTACACAAGAAATCATTGAAAAGAATAAAAAAGCCCTCAAAATCGAGGTTTTTGCTTGTGTAAATCAGAATTTAGAGAGCATTTACACAAGCGTTTTACACAAGATTTGTGAGGAGAAAAGTATATTTATGGACGATTTGCATATGGAAAATACAACAGAAGACAAACGAGAAGAAATAAAGCAAAAGCTCCGTCAATACTATGACGGTCGTATTGTAAGGAAGGATTTAACGAAATCCATCCGTGAAGGAGCCAATGTTCCAGTCTATGTACTGGAATATCTCCTTGGACAGTACTGTAATTCTGATGATGATGAGATCATTGAAGAGGGAGTAGAAAACGTAAAGCGTATTTTGAGAGAAAACTATGTGCGTCCGGATGAGGCACAAAAGATTCTCTCTCTTTTGCGTGAAAGAGGCAGTTATACAGTGATTGACCGAATTACGGTTGTGCTGAATACAAAGGAAGACCGTTATGAAGCGACATTCTCAAACCTTGGCGTGAAGGGGATTCCAATTCATCCGGATTATGTGAAAGATTATGACAGACTGCTCTGTGGAGGTATTTGGTGTATTCTGCAGATGGAGTATGAGTTTATTGAAGAAGATAAGAAGAATACTCAGCCAATCCGTATCCGTAAGCTGACACCAATCCAGATGCCGCATGTGGATATGGATGAAGTGAGAAATGGAAGAAAAGCATTTACAAAAGCTGAATGGATGGATATCCTGCTTCGTTCGACTGGTTTGGAGCCTGAAAGTTTCAGTGAGAGAGCAAAATGGCTTTTAATTGCACGTATGATCCCGCTTGTAGAGAATAATTTTAACCTTTGTGAATTGGGACCACGTTCTACCGGTAAATCCTACATATATGAGCAGATTTCTCCGAACAGCATTCTGGTAGCTGGAGGACAGACAACGGTTGCTAATCTTTTTTATAATATGTCCAATCATACGGTAGGTCTTGTAGGTATGTGGGACTGTGTGGCTTTTGATGAGGTTGCAGGTATTAAGTTCAAAGATAAAGACGGTATTCAGATTATGAAAGGATACATGGCATCTGGAGCATTTTCGCGAGGAAAGGCAGAGATTCAGGCAAAGGCTTCTATGGTGTTCGTAGGAAATATCAACCAGAGTGTAGATACCCTTTTGAAGACTTCCAGCTTATTTGCTCCATTCCCACCAGAAATGGGAACGGATACTGCATTTCTGGATCGTATGCATTGTTATATTCCGGGCTGGGAGATTCCAAAATACAGACCGGATTCTTTTACTAATGATTATGGATTTATTACAGATTATCTTTCAGAGTTCATGCGAGAGCTGCGTAAAGACAGCTACAGTGACCTGATGGACAAGTATTTCCGCCTTGGAAATAACCTGAACCAGCGAGATACTATTGCAGTTCGTAAGATGATTTCTGGATTTACGAAGCTGTTATATCCAGACGGAGAAGTAACAAAAGAAGAATTACGTGAGATTGTAGAGATTTCTCTGGAGCTTCGCCGCAGAGTAAAAGAGCAGTTAAAAAAGATCGGTGGTATGGAGTTCTATGATGTAAATTTCTCTTATACAGATAATGACAGCTTTGAAGAGCATTACGTTTCAGTTCCAGAGCAGGGCGGTGGAAAGCTGATTCCAGAGGGAATGGGAAAACCAGGATCTGTTTATACTGTTTCCAAATCAAAGACAGGAATGATCGGATGTTATGTGCTGGAAACACAGATGATGCCTGGCAATGGAAAACTGACGTGTACTGGTATTGGATCAGGAAAAGAGCCGAAGGAAGCAACGAATACTGCATTTAATTATTTGAAAGCCAATGGAAATCGTATATCTGGACAGATCAGTACTACAACAAAGGATTATATTATCAACTATCAGGATATGCAGGGCATAGGAATGACAGGAAATCTGGCATTGCCGACACTGATTGCAATCTGTTCAGCAGCTCTTGAAAAGACACCACTAAACAGCCTTGCAATTCTTGGAGAGATCAGCATCGGTGGGACTTTGATTAAGGTGGATGAGCTGGCAAGTACCCTGCAGGTATGTCTGGACAGTGGAGCGAAGAAAGTTTTACTTCCGATTACTTCCGCAGGAGATCTGGGAACTGTACCATCGGATCTGGTTGGTGCATTTAGCTTAATTTTCTATTCTTCTGCAGAAGAAGCAGTATTTAAAGCACTTGGTGTGGAATAAGACTTGAGCACAGTACAAAAGCAGATAAGAAGGTGACGAGTTATTTTTGAACAGGATTTTGAAGAGTTGCTGTGGCAACACCAGGCATCTCTGGACGATAGAAAGAAATTTACTGTATTGGTAAAAGACTTATTTCCAGACCAGGCGAAGAATGTCAACTTACTGCTGATGGCATATAACATGGGAATCGCACAGGATATCCAGAGCGCATCACATATCAATAACACCTTTGCTTTTCGATATGTGAAGCAGCTCATGGATGATTTTGGTATGAGCCGTGTCAATGCTGACTGGATTGTATCGGTGTGGTGTTCCTGCTATGGAGGAAAAGTATTGGGAAAAGCCTACGATATTCAATTTCCGTTCAGAAGCAAGGAAGTGGACCGGCGATACAGGGAGAACAGTCATATTCGGGCAAATCTTATGGGGATCTTTTTCCATATGAGAAAAGCCGCAGGGGAAAAGGTCTTGCAGTCACTGGATTCCGTGGAGATAAGAATAAGACCATTATTTTTCAGAATAGATCAGGGAATACTCCAGTGGTTGAGATTGCAGATGGCAGCTTCAGTAATTCACCAATTATGAATCCTGGCTCTGTTTTTATAATTTTTCTCTGGTAAATCTCATTGCAAATTTTCACCTTGTTTGTATTGGTATAGAAAAAGTGTTATTTGGTCATCACCATTCAGTGCTATTTTGGTAGAATCCAGGCGTTCAAATCCCTGATGTTCATAGAACCCATAGTTACACAGGGTGTCTGTCTGGACGTAAAACGCATTTTCATTACCGTGTACCGCATATGAAATAAAGCCATCAACAAGAGCTTTTCCGACACCAAGACCCTGTGCCTCTTTTCCGACAATCAGCAGCTCAATGTGTCCTGTAAAAATCTTTTTTTGTGCTCCTATCATCTCCTGTTCTGTCTTAGATATTTTCAACGCATTTTTTAATTGCTGTCTCATCTGTCTGGTTGAGTGGAAAAGCAGCGAGACACTGCTCTTGACCAACTGCCATAATACGGAAAATCTGTTAAACAGTATTTTTTGACTGTCATCTTTACCCAGCAAAATCCCCACAACTTTTCCGTCAAGTATCGCTGCTTTGCCATATGAAATATCAAGCAGACTGGATTGAAGATAAATATTCAGAGAATCCTCCAATCCCTGCGCAGTGCCACAAAATTGATTTAAATCCCATACTTCATCGATCAGTTTTTTTATCGAATTATAATCTTCCTGGCAGATTTCCCGATATGTTATTTTTCCCATTCTAATGTCCTCCCTGTTAATACCCATATCTTTTTCTGTATCGGAAAAAGCATATGAGCGAAACTATGGTTCCTAAAAATTCTGCAGCAGGTGTTGCAAGCCAGACCCCATTGATCTGTAATATTTCCGGCAGCAGCAGAATTGCCCCCAGTGAAAATAAAAAGGTGCGGCAAAATGCAATTATTCCAGACACAATGCCATTTAAAAGCAGCGCAAATGTAAATAAAAAATTTCCATGCACTGCTATTTCGTAAACTGCGGTTCCCGTTTCTGCAAAAATTCTAATCAAATTTTCTCCAAATGTCCATGCACTCAAGGCAGAAAGGCCAGATACCAGTGCTATGAAAATAAGATTTACTTTCGTAAGTTTTTTTAATTTAACTGTGTCACGCTGACCGTAGTTGTAGCTAATGACAGGGGCCACTCCATAAATGTAACCGATATACAAAGCAGTCATTACGCTGAAAACATAGTAGATAACCGTATAGGCGGCAACACCGTTTTCTCCTGCATAACGAAGCAGCGCACGGTTCATAAAAAGCGCAGTGATGCCGGAAACAAGCGTGGTGGCCATTTCGCTCATTCCGTTTGTTGCAGAGTCGATCAGAGTCTTGATCCTGAATACCGGTTTTACAAAATGCAAAAGCCGGCTTTTTTTCATAAAGTAAATGATGCAGACCACGGTTGGTATCAGGCTGCTGAATCCGGTAGCAACTGCTGCACCTTTGACACCCCATCCGGCAACTGCCACAAAAAGATAATCAAGTCCGATATTTACAAGCCCCGCTGAAAGTGAAACGCCAAATGCCAGCACAGGGCTGTTTGCCGCGACAACATAAGTCTGGAGATTACTCATCAGCAGTGTTGGGATTGCAAACAAGACACGTATTCTAAATGCCTTTATTTTTTCCATGTCCATTATCAGTCCTCCCTGTCTGGCTTTACTTGTCCTGTGTTTTCGTTTATAATACCACTATAGACTCTTGACTTACTCAAGAGTCAAGGGGAAAGTGATATTATTACCAAGTGAAATTATTAAAATTCTGCGAAAGGAAATTGTGATGGGAAAGCTGTTAAGGATTGGACAGGTTTGCAAACTTTATGGAATATCACTTGATACATTGCGGTATTATGATAAAATCGGGCTTTTGAAACCTCTCGTCACTGAACCGAATGGTTATCGGTATTATTCTTTTGAACAGCTTGATATACTGGAGATGATTTTAGCAGGACGCTCTCTTGATATCCCTCTGGAGAATTTGCAAAAACGACTGGTTTCCGGGAAAATCGATGATTATATGCTCCTTGTGGAGGAACAGCAGGCAGCGATAGTGGAGCGAAAGAAGGCATTGGAGCAGCTTGAAAAACGCTCCCGCCAGATGGCGGATTTGCTCACGGAAATCACGCTGCATAAAAATGATAATAAGCTGCAGAATATCCAATATGAAACCCTGGATAAAGAAATCTGCCAGATTTCGGTTGAGGGGTTTCCGCCAACGGGATTTGACTGGAACAATGTGGGGAGTTTTCTGCAGATGGAACAATGGAGCTTTTATCAGAGCGATTCAAAAGGGATTGTTGCAGAACCGCCTCAGAAGGCGGGAATTTCCTGTCAAAATAAGGAGTATGCCAGGAAAATGGTCTCTAATTCCGGCAGCACGAAAATAGTGAAGGTAACAGGGACATATGGAAAAATCAAATTCTGGGGCAAAAACAAAGAACTGCATACTTATCTGAATAAAATTTGCAGGAACCTTAAGCTGCGGGATGCCCAATTACTTGTAAAATATATTTTTGCATTAGCACATGAGGATTTAGACAATGAGTATTTTGTAGAGATTTATTTTCTACTTAAGGAAGTGGAAGATAGTAAACGAAATCTTGAGAAGGAGAGAGAAAATGAAGAAAGTTCTTGAATTTGACGCAGTTCTGATTAAAAATCAGGATATGGATGCTGCATATGTAGAGGTGCCTTACGATATAAAAGTGATGTTCGGAAAATCACGGCTGCCGGTACATGCAACTTTTGACGGTGAGCCTTATGACGGACAGGTGGTGAAGATGGGCACGCCATGTCATATCATTGGTGTCCGGAAGGATATCCGCGCGAAGATTGGCAAACAGCCGGGAGACAAGGTGCATGTTACCCTGGAGGAGCGGGAAAAGCCAAAGCCGGCGTTTTCTACTGTAGATGAATATATTGCAAGCTACAGCGGTGATGTGCGGCAGCGTATGGAAATGTTACGGCAGATTATTTTAGAGTGTTCGCCGGATATTACCGAGAAGATTTCCTGGGGGATGGCTACCTTTGTGCTTAACGGTAATCTTGTCCATTTTTCAGGGGAAAAGAGACATTTGGGTTTTCATCCGTCTCCAAGCGCAATTGAAGCATTTAAGGACCGGTTTGCGGACTATAAGTATTCAAAAGGCACTCTGCAGCTGCCATATGATAAACCCATGCCATATGAATTGCTTCGTCAGATGGTCATGTTCAGGGTTCAGGAACAAACGAAGAAATAAAGCAGGGAGTGGAAAGAGATTCTTGTATTTTAATCATTTGATATTTGTGGTATATTGAAGGAAATAGAAAAGGTGATTGGAGATGAGGATGCAGATGCAGATGGATGAGAGAATATTGTTATTCTTTGAAAAAAACATGGATGCTCTGCCTTTGTATGAACAGCTTGAACAGCGTATTTTATCTGAAATAGGGGAAGTCTGTATTAAAGTACAGAAAACGCAGATATCATTTTCAAATAAATATATGTTTTCGTGTGTTTCTTTTGCACGGGTGAGGAAGAAAAAGGATTGTCCCAGTTCCTATATTGTTGTGTCATTTGGTTTGGGGCATAAGGTTGAATCGCCGAGGATTGATGTGTCTGCGGAACCTTATCCTAACCGATGGACACACCATATCCTTATTTCAGAGCCGGATGAAGTTGACGATGAACTTATGGGGTGGATAAAAGAAGCAGCTATTTTTTCTGCGGGGAAGCGTTAGGATGTTTCACTGGCGGGACAGCTTTTACAGAAAGTCAGATTGATTTGGAGGCAGCATCAATGAGCAACGATAAAGTGTATCAGATGAGTTTTTCAAAGATATATCCCCTTCTTGTGAATAAAGCCGTAAAAAAGGGGCGTTTAAAAGAGGAAGTAGATGAGATTATCCGGTGGCTTACAGGATACAGCCAGGAGGAATTGGAAAAAATATGTGAAGAGCCGATGAACTATGCGGATTTCTTTCGCAATGCACCAAAGCTGAATCCGGACAGGACGTTGATAAAGGGAACCGTCTGCGGTGTAAGAGTGGAGGAGATTGAAGAACCGCTTATGCGGGAAATCCGTTATCTTGATAAATTGATTGACGAACTTGCCAGGGGAAAAACGATGGATAAAATTCTCAGAAAGCAGGGAGCTGTATAGAGGAGGGCTTGCAAGACGGGATGGACCAGCATAAGGAGTATGAAGATGATTGAACTTAGAAAAATGAGCATGGATGATTTATCCATATTTAAAAAGTGGCTGTATGAACCACATGTAGCAAAGTGGTATGAGCATCCAGCGGACTGGATTTATGAAATAGAAAAGCAGGACAGTGAATATAACTGGATACATCATTTTATTGTGGAACACGAAGGAAGGCCCATTGGATTTTGTCAGTATTATGCCTGCAAAGACAGTGATGAACTATGGGAAGGCTATACAGAACTGGGTGGTTCCTACAGTATAGATTATATGATTGGAGAAAATGATTATATCCACAAAGGATATGGCAGGCAGATTGTGCTGGATCTAGTGAAAAAAATCACTCTTCACAGTGATGCTAAAAGAATTGTTGTACAGCCGGATGAGGACAATAAAGCCTCCTGCGGCGTATTGCTGTCCTGTGGTTTTGTGCTGGACACGGAGAAGAATATTTATGTGAAAGAAGTCTGAGCGCGGCGTGAAATTGTTTATAAGCTGATTATGTGAAACATCTCTTTGGATGTGTGCGTGTTAATCTGTGATTATATCAAGCCACGGAACTGATAAAAATTGAATAATGCTTTCCATAGGCACTTGTCAGAAATGGCGGGTGCCTTTTTCTGTACATAGTAGAGTCAGGAAAGTTTTTTTATTGCGGAATATCCAGATGAAGTTCTTGTGGAGATATTTTCGGTGTCCAAAAGATGGTGGTTTATGAAATGAAAATCATATTGACAATCATCTATGTATCACATATAATGACACATAGACAAATATCTATGTGAGGTGAATACTATGAATACAATGGATGTAGCATTGATATGTAAGGCGCTTGGGGATACGAACCGCCTGCAGATTGTTCAGATGCTTTCGGATGGAGAAAAATGCGGCTGCAAGCTGCTGGAGAAATTTGAGATTACCCAGCCTACACTTTCCCATCATATGAAGATTCTCTGTGAATGCGGACTTGTGGAGACAAGGAAGGAGGGGAAGTGGTCCCATTATTCCCTGCATTGTGAAACGCTTTTGGCATTTAAACAGTTTATTGAGGGACTGTCCTGCTGTAAAGGGAAAGGAGGAGACGGACAATGATATGGGATTTTATCCAGAATGAAGTGCTTGGCATGCAGTGGCTGAATTTTCTGATTGGGAATCTGCTTTCCTCTTTGGGGATGGATGTGGACTCACGTCTGGGTGGAAGCGTGCATTTTTTTATTTATGATGTGATGAAGATTACCGTGCTTTTGTGTCTTTTGATTCTTATGATATCTTATATCCAGAGTTATTTCCCTCCGGAGCGGAGCAAAAAGATTATGGGGCGGTTCCATGGCATTTGGGCAAATATGATTGCGGCTCTTTTGGGGACGGTAACGCCATTCTGTTCCTGCTCTTCCATTCCGCTGTTTATCGGCTTTACCAGCGCGGGACTGCCCCTGGGAGTGACGTTTTCGTTTCTGATTTCTTCACCGATGGTGGATCTGGGAAGCCTTGTTCTGTTGATGAGTATTTTCGGGACTAAGATTGCGGCGGCCTATGTGGTTGTCGGTCTTGTGATTGCGGTGATCGGAGGCACGTTGATTGAAAAGCTGCATATGGAGCCTTATGTGGAGGAGTTTATCCGCAATGCAAGTGCGGTGGATATTGAGTCCCCCACACTGTCCCAGAGGGAACGGTGGGTTTATGCAAAGGACCAGGTGGTCTCTACCTTTAAGAAGGTGTTCCCCTATATCCTGGTGGGTGTGGGAATCGGCGCATTGATCCACAACTGGATTCCGAAGAGCTGGGTGGAGGCTGTGCTGGGAAGCAATAACCCATTTGGGGTGGTTCTTGCAACCGTGCTTGGGGTTCCCATGTATGCAGATATTTTCGGGACGATCCCGGTTGCCGAGGCCCTGCTTTATAAGGGGGCGCAGCTTGGCACGATCCTGGCGTTTATGATGGCTGTCACGACGCTGTCCCTTCCGTCTATGATCATGCTGCGCAAGGCGGTGAAACCGAAGCTGCTGGCGCTGTTTATTGCCATATGTACGTTTGGGATTATTTTGGTAGGGTACCTGTTTAATATTTTTCATTTTTTACTTATTTAGCACAGGGAGGAAAGGAATATGGGTTTATTTGGTAAGAAAAAACAGGAAGTAGAGGGGAATGGATGCTGCTGTGGCGGAAATTGTAATGCGGATACCATGGCAGAAGCAGAGAAAGCAAAGACAGCGGGCTGCAGCGTGAAGGTGCTGGGTTCGGGATGTGCGAAGTGCAATGAACTGGAGGCCGCAGCGTTGGAAGCGCTTAAAGAGCTGGGGATGGACACGGAGATCGAGCATGTCACGGATTTTACGCAGATTGCGGCTTATGGCGTTATGACGACTCCTGCGCTGGTTGTGGATGGCAGGGTAGTTGCTTATGGGAAAGTCTTGAAGAAGGATGAAGTGGTGAAATTATTGAAGAAGGCGAGAGGGTAGGGCGTTATGGATAAATGTAAGGTGGCTTTTATCTGCGTCCATAATTCCTGCCGCAGCCAGATGGCGGAAGCATTGGGGAAACACCTGGCTTCGGATGTATTTGAAAGCTATTCTGCCGGAACGGAAACGAAACCGCAGATCAACCAGGATGCTGTGAGGATTATGCAACAGCTTTACGGGATTGACATGGAACAGACGCAGTATCCAAAGCTGCTTTCCGATATTCCGCCTGTAGATGTGGCAGTGACAATGGGATGTAATGTGCAGTGCCCATGCCTTCCATGCAGGCATCGTGAAGACTGGGGGCTGGATGATCCAACCGGGAAAACGGATGAGGTATTTATTGAAACTGCGCGTGCAATTGAACGGAAGATGAAGGAACTAAGAAGTTTGATATATGATGGTTTGATATAGTTGGATTTGAAATGTGGGGCACTTGTCAGAAATGGCAGGTGTCTTTTTCTATAAATTCAGGGAGCCAGTGATAGCTCTTTTTTTCGTGGCAGAGTGGCGGTGGGAGCGTGGCATCAGGGCTTTTTTTAAATAAAACCCAATGATTTTTAAAGATTTCATGAAAATTTTAAATAAAATCATACGGGTTATTGTTATTATAAAATTGTAGTTGTTCAGTACCTTTATGGTCACATGCAATAAGCCATTTAAAATTACTTTTGGTAATGGCTTTTATAGAAGAGGTGGGGGATGAAATGAAAAGGAAGAAAATAGTAATTGCAGGAATCACAGGAATTGCAGCTATTGTATTATTGACAGCGGCTGTCTTTATCTTTGCAGGAGTAAATAAACAGAGGAAAGTTGAGGCAGTAGCTTTTATCTATGATTCCTGCGGCGGCTGCTCTTCAAATGGGGTACCCTGTAAGGCATGCAAAACAGAGGAAGAATTTTATCGGAAATATCAAAACCTTTTAAAAGAAAATAATCTGACCGAAAGTGTAAATCTGACTGTATATAATACTTTTTTTACTAAATACCAGGATTTGTATCAGAGCTATAAAGAGGAGTATCAAATTACAAGTACGATACAGCCGATTATGTTTATTGACGAGACCATTCTGACGGGAACGGAGGAGATCAGCGCCTTTTTTCTGTCAGAAGTTCAGAGGGACAGGACGGGCCTGCACTCGCCGGGATATCTGGGTCTTGAAGTTGCTGAGCCAGTCTACCAGGAGAAGACACTTGATAAAATGGTATATTTCTATATGGTGCAGTGCCCGGACTGTGTTGAAATGAAGGAATATTTTGACAAGATAAAAAGTCAGATTGATGATTTTGACAATTATTTTTTGAAATATGATGTGCTTGCCGGGGAGAATAAGGAACTGATGAAGGCATATTGGCAGGCATATGGGAAGACGGACGGCCTGGAAGTTCCCGCGCTGTTTGTTAATGGAAAATGCCTTGTAAATGTTGATGAGATAAAAGAATATATGGAGGCAAATATCGTTGGAAAAGAATTCACCATTCAGACAAAAGCTTTTGTTCAGGAAAAATAAGAACAGATTATCGGTGAAGATTATTCTTCTATTTACGGTGGTGACTGTGATTGTACTCATTATACAGCTGATCTTTGCGCGGTATTTAAGTGACAATATTGTTGTGAAAAATACGGATACTCTCTTTGAACAGACAGTGTATCAGATTTCAAAGCGTGTAGACCTGCGTCTCCAGCAGTGTAATGATGCGGTACAGGAGCTTAAGGGAGACTATGCGATCAAGCAGAATCTGGAAAGGATACGGGAGGCTCCGGACTATTACCGTATAGGGAAAAGTGCAATAATGCAAAGTATATTGAAAAACCAGAATCTGGACCTGATTGATAATATATACATATTTATGAAGGACCAGCCGCCGATCAATTGCTTTTACAGCAGAGCCCTGGAGGATATTCCCGAGTATTATCTTTCTTATGTAAATGGTTATAATACATTATTAGGGAATTCTATTCGCTGGGAAGTGACCGGGATTTTTCCGGAACAGCTAAGTGCAGTTACTTATCTCACGGATGGGGATATCGTTCTGGGAACACTTGTTATGGTACTAAAACAGGAAGTAGTCGGTGATATTTTTGATAAAGAAGTAAGCGATGGAAGTAAAATTTACCTGTTAAATTCCTCAAATCAGATAATGTATTCAAACGAGCATGATACTGTCAGTAAATATATTTATCAATATTATGGGGTGGATGAGTTAAAGATAAGATTTCCCATCGAATTTCAGAATTGGGGGATCTCAGCTAAATTGTCGGATCAATTACTGGCTGACAATATAAAAGAACTTTACGTTTATTTTGGGATTATTGCTGTCTTTACATTGGCTATCCTGCTGATCCTGCCGATCAGTCTTATATTCAGCATTTTTAAACCTATGAACAAACTTCTGAAGGGTATGGAGTATGTACAGAGGGGCGATTTGAATTTTGTGATAGATAATAATGTAAATAACGAGTTTAAGATCCTGATTGACAACTTCAATAATATGATACGGAAGATCAGGGAATTGCTTCACACTACTGTAGAACAGCAGAAGCTGTACCGCCGTTCGGAGATGGCGGCTCTGAAATCGAAGCTGAATCCGCATTTTCTGTATAATACACTGGACATGATCCACTGGATGCTTATTATTGAGGATCAGATGGAGATAGGAGATGTGGTTGTTACGCTTGCTGAAATTCTGCGTTATTCTGCTTCTCAGTCTGATGAGCTTGTGACATTGGGTGAAGATATCAGTCAGCTAGAAAAGTATCTTGGAATCCAGGCGATGCGGTTCGAAAATAAACTCTCTTATAAGATCCTGGTTGACCAGGAGGTATATGAATGCCAGGTCCCCAAGCTTCTGATCCAGCCTGTGGTAGAGAATGCAATTAAATATGCGTTTACGGGGAAGAGTGGGACAGGAGAAATTGTGATCACTGCCAAAATGGCGGGAGATATGGTCAAAATGGAGATCATTGATAATGGTGTTGGGATGGATAAAGACAAGCTGGCACGGTTAAGGGCAAAGTTAGATGAGATCACACCCCAGACAGGACTGGGCATCCAGCTGGTGTCCCAGCGCCTGAAGGATGCCTATCCGGATAAAACAAAAATATGGATAGAAAGCGCTGAAAAGGAGGGAACACAGATTACAATATTGCTGCCGTATGTAACTGCAGAACACGAAGAAGTATAAGGTAAGGAGGGGGCTTTTATGTTAAGAATAGTATTGGTGGATGATGAGAATACAGCGTTAAAGGGGATCTGTTATATCCTGAAAAAATTTTGTCCCCAGTATCAGGTAGTGGGTGCTTTTGAAGACGGATGGGAAGCGCTGGACTGCATTCAAAAGAATGAGGTGGATGTAGTTATTACAGATATGAAGATGGATACTATCCAGGGAATTGATCTGATTGACAAGTTAAAAGAGATGAAGCCGGAAATCCGTGTAGTTGCTCTGAGCGCTTATTCTGACTTTGAATATGTGCGGCTGGCCATGAAGCGGGGAGCTTCGGATTATCTGCTGAAGCCCTGCCGCCATCAGGACATAGTAAATTTGCTTCAACACTTTGAAAAAGAGATAAATGCCAGAAAATCGCAGCAGCTAAAGGAAGAAATGCTGCAGGAAATTTCTGCAGTTTTGACTGGAGAAAAGGAGAAATGTGAGTGTTTTTTAGAAGATAACGTCAAGGCGGTTCTCTTTCAGCCCCGGAATGAAAATGACAGGGAGCCGGTTGCAGGAAGAATTGCAGAACTGCTGTCTGAGCAGGAGGATGTAGAATGCTTTGCATTAAACCTGCCGGAGGGCAGTGTGTTTCTGTTGTCTTCACTGGGATCCCTGGAAGGAAGTCTGCCGCTATATCAAAAGTTATTTCAGGATATGGCACATAAAGGCCATTGCCTGTCAGCCGGAATATGTTTTAAGGCCCAGGGGAGCTTTGGATTAAGAGTTTCCTATGAGAGGACCCGGCTGATAACAGGCTATCTGAAATTTAATGGGATTTGCAGGCTGCTGGATTGGGAAAAATATCAGGTGTATCTGCAGCGTCTGCAGGATTTTCATCTGTACCATTATTTTTCCATAGAACAGATCGTGCAGATGATCCGTAAATCAGAGGATCAGGACCTGCTCAAAATGCTGGAAAAGTCATTTCGCCGTGTATCTTCAGATGTGAAGGCTCTGGATCCTGTCAGGATCCGGCAGGAGAGTCTGGAGATACTGGTAGGGATCAAGCGCCGTCTGCAGGAAGACCAGATCCTGAAATCAGATGCGGACCTGGGGATCATGCATCTGATCGACCGGGCAGAAACGCGCCGTCAGTGGGAGGATGCTGTGAAAAGCTGTCTGTTTGAGCTTTATGCCGCCTGTGAAAATGGACATGACCGCCCGAAGTTTATATTGGAAGCGCTCAACTATATCGAGGCAAATTATATGAATGATATCAACGTGCAGGAGGTTGCAGATGCGGTATTTCTCAACATCTGGTATTTCAGTGCCCAATTCAAAAAATATACAGGACAGAATATGACAAAGTACCTGAATCAAGTCCGTATCAAGCATGCAAAAGAGCTGTTGAAGGATAAGAACCTGAAAGTATATCAGGTAGCGGAGATGGTCGGTTTCCAGGACGCCACTTATTTCAGTACGGTATTTAAAGCAATTGAGAAAAAAACACCTAAAAAGTACCAACAGGATTCACAATGATTTTAAAGGTTTTATAGAATTATCTAAAAAAAAGAAAAAACAGTTTTGTTATAATAAAAGAGGAAAGGATACAAGTAGAAAGGCATTCAAAAAGGAGGAGGTTTACATGAAAGGTAAGTTTAAATCAATTATGGCGGCAGGACTGGCGGTTGCCATGGCAATGACTGCGGCGTGCGGAAAAGATACTGCACCGCCGTCACAGCCAGAAGTTTCCGAAACAGTGTCAGAAGCAAATGCAAAGACAACAAACGCAGAGAAAACAATTGTTAAGGAAGCAAAGACAGACGGAGATGATGCCAATGTGGAAATGACGGATGTGGGGACTCCGAGAAATGAAACACTGATCGTGGATATTCTGAACGGCAATTCACCTGATCCTATGCAAATGAATCCGTATCTGCCGGGCTGTGTAGCGCTTGACTCCGGCCTGCATCAGCTCGTATTTGTCCATCTTTGGGAAATCAATTCTGTGAAGGGTGCACAGGAGCCGGCTCTTGCAGCCGATATGCCGGAAGATATAAGCGGCGGAAAGTATACAAAATTCCGTTTCCATATCCGGGAAGGCGTAAAATGGTCGGACGGCGTTGACCTTACAGCGGAGGATGTGGAATTTACAGCTGATATGATAATGAATACACCGGAATTTTCCTATAATGCATATTTTACCTCTCTGGTGAAGAGCATGAAGGCAGTAGATAAATACACGATTGAAATTGAACTGAATAACCCGGAAACAAGGCTGGTTGACCGCCTGGGTGCCGGCTATACAAGCAGTTTTAAAGTCGTACCGAAACATATCTGGGAAAAGGAAGATCCCAAAACCTTTAAAAATTCTGACTGCATTGGTGCAGGCCCCTATGTGCTCACAAAAAGAGATGAGCAGCAGGGCAACTGGTACCTGTTTGAAAAACGGGATGACTGGCAGAATACAGATGTGGGAATTAAGGTGGGAGAACCCGGACCGAAGTATATGCTGTTTAAATTCTTTGGAACAGAGGAAAAGCGTGTGATGGCGGCAGTGAACAATGAGATCGACATTTTACAGGACATCTCACCGGAAAGCTGGGAAATTCTGCGTAAGAAGAATGAAAACTTTAAGGCATGGTACGATGAATTCCCGTATGCGGATATGGATGACGCCTGTGCGAGAGGTATCTCCTTTAACTGTGAAAAAGAGCCGTACAACAACGAAGATGTGCGTTGGGCACTGACACTTGCTACAGATATCAAGGCGGTTTCCATGGCGACTTTTTCCGGAATGCTGAGGGTTACACCGATCAGCGCGCCTCCTGTATCTGTAGTCCAGGATACATACCAGAAACCGATGTTAAGCTGGCTTAAGGAATTTGAATTAAAAGACGGATATAAACCATTTGACGATACATACGCGTCTTCAATGGTTGAAATGCTCAAACAGCAGGGAATCGAAGGCCTGCCTTCAGATGAAGAGGAAATGGTCAATACGTTTGGTGTTGGCTGGTGGAAATATGATGTGGAAGAGGCAGGCAAACTGCTTACAGATAATGGATTTACTCAGAAGGACGGCAAGTGGTATCTGCCTGATGGTACCCTCTGGACAATTGTTTTAAATGCCCCGGCAGATTTTGAGATTGAATCTATGCGGCTTGCATTTGCTGTTGCAGATTCATGGAAAAAATTCGGGATCGATGTTCAGGTGAAACAGCTCGACTCTGCTACTTTCTGGAATGCGGAATCAACAGGTGATTTTGAAGCCGGCGCCTACTGGCCTGCCTGCGGCAATACGCCGGATATGGTGGAAGGCCTGGCTGGCTGGAACCAGAAATATTATAAACCTACAGGAGAGATCGCGTTTAACAACGCGGGCGGATGCCGCTATAAGAATGAGGAGATATCAGAGATCCTGGACAGTCTGGAATCAGTGCCCCCATCTGACCCGAAAGTGATCGAGGGCGCGACAGATGTGTACAAGCTGCTTGTCCAGGGAAGGCCTTTTATCCCCATGTTCGGAACTTCGAAATTTGTTCCTGTAAACACAACCTACTGGCAGGGGTTCCAGTCCTCTACGAATTATTTTGAAGGCCCCTGGTGGTGGTGGTCACAATTTAAGTACTACACACCTCATTTTCAGCCCGCTGAATAATTACAAAAATATAAAAGAGGTGCCTGCATGAAATTTTTAAAATTCCTGGGAACGAGGATCATCACGTTCGTTCTGGTCATCATGATCGGCGTCACCACTATTTTTTTCGTGCCGCGTTTTATGCCGTCCGATCCGGTGGAAAATATGATAGGCCAGATGATATCAAAACAGTCAAATATGACGCCGGAAGCAATTCAGCTTTACCGCGAATCGTTAAGCGATACCTTTGGACTTGAAGGCAGCCTTGGAGAGCAGTATGTGGGGTTCCTGAAAAAAGTGTTTGTTACAGGAGATTTCGGACCGTCCCTTGCGGCATATCCCACTCCAGTTATGGATATGGTCAGGCGTGCTGTCCCATGGACACTGGGATTGATGCTGACGTCAACGCTGATTTCATGGCTGCTTGGTAATTTTATAGGCCTGCTTGCAGGGTTTCGGAAAAATAAATGGTACGCAAAGATATTGGAAGGAATGGCAGTTTTTCTCTATCCGATTCCCTACTATGTATTTGCGCTGGCTCTGATCATGATCTTCTGTTATGTGATTCCGGTGTTCCCGCTGTCAATGACACTTGATAATATGGCATTTGACTGGAGCACCATCAGTACGATCCTGAAAAATTCTATCCTTCCGGCACTGTCACTGATACTTGTCGGCCTCGGATGGTGGGTGATCAGTACAAAAGCGCTTACTACAAGCGTGGTAGAAGAAGATTATGTATATTACGCAAAATTAAAGGGGCTGAGCCAGCAAAGGATCATGATGCGATATATCACTCCCAACGTGGCGCTGCCGCAGATAACCACATTGGCGCTGCAGATAGGGGGAGTATTTAACGGTGCTCTGATTACGGAGATTCTGTTTGGCTATCCCGGCCTTGGAAAACTTATCTATACAGGTATCGTTCAGGCGGATTACAACCTGATTATGGGAACCATTACGATATCCATTGTTTCCATCACGATAGCCACATTTGTTGTCGATATCATCTATCCGTTCCTTGATCCGCGGATCCGGAATACATAAGGGGGCATCCAGAATGAAATTTGTTAATAAAAAATTGAAGATCGGCGTTTCAGTATTAGCTATTTTTCTCATTTTGGGTTTTATCGTCCCCTTATTCGGGCCGGAAAACCCCACAGAGTGGGGGGCATATCTGAAAAATATGCCCCCAAGCAGCGAACATCTGCTGGGAACTACCAGCCTGGGGCAGGATACATTTTTTCTGTTGGCGCATTCGATCAATAATTCTTTTAAAATTGGTATTGCAGTCTCCTTAATAGCCACGGCAGCCGGTGTCTTTTTGGGGCTGATCGCGGGATTTAAAAGCGGGCTGATCGACCGTCTGATCTCTTTGCTCACAGATTCCTTTATTGTTATACCATCGCTTCCAATCCTAATTTTACTGTCAAGTTTTCTGAAAGGCACGGCATCGGTTTCTTTTATTGTTGCTATCCTGGCCCTGTTCAGCTGGCCGCTGCCGGCGCGGCAGGTGCGTTCCATGGCACTTTCCCTGCGTGAGAGAGAATCTATCAGCATGGCTCTGTTTTCCGGGGAGAGTATGATAAAAATCATTGTCAGGGAAATATTTCCATATATCTCAGGCTGGACGCTGGCGAACTTTGTCAATGGGATCTTGGCAGCGATCGCTGCGGAATCAACTTTGGCGGTGATCGGAATGTCCAGCAACAGCACGGCGACACTGGGGACCATGATCTACTGGGCAAACCAGTATCAGGCAATGCTGGGCGGACGCTGGCTCTGGATTGGCACGCCGGTTGTGGCAACAGTTATTATATTTATTTCACTGTTCCTTACCATGAACGGATATCAGGAGTATATGGCGAAAAGGAGGGGGAAAAATGCTTAAACTGACAAACGTGTGTGCACAGTATGAGACAGGCCATGATGTGGTCCGGGCAGTTGATCACGTAAACCTCGAGATCAGGGAAAACGAGATCATGGGAATCGCAGGTGAATCCGGCTGCGGGAAATCTACGCTCATGAAACTGATGTATGGCCTGATCGAATATCCTTTGAGCCTTACGGACGGGTCCATTGAGCTTAAAGTGGCAGAGGGGGGCGGCCGGCACGGGACATTCCTCAATGAAGATATTCAAAAACAGTGGTGGAAAGGAATCTCTTATGTTCCCCAGGGGGCTATGCATGTGATGAATCCTGTCAGCAAAATAAAGTCTCAGTTTTTTGACGCCGTGTGTGATAAGAGCAAAGATAAAAAGCAGCTTGAAAAAGAGATCGCTGAATACTTAAACGAGCTGGAACTGCCTCGGGAAGTCCTTTCTGCATACCCTCATCAGCTGAGCGGGGGAATGCGTCAGAGAGTGCTGATCGCGCTTGCAACTTTCTTAAACCCGGAGATCGTCTTTGCGGATGAGCCTACTACCGCGTTAGATGTGGTGGTACAGCGGGGAATCTTAAATATGCTGTCCCGGGTACATAAGAAAACAAAAAATTCAATGGTAATGGTCTCTCATGATATGGGAGTTCATTATCAGATCACGGACCGCCTCTGCATTATGTATGCAGGTCAGGTGCTGGAAGTGGGGCCGACCATGAAAATATTTGAAAATCCCCGTCACCCCTACACACAAATGCTTATTCATGCTCTGCCGCGTATCGGAGACAACAGTCAGAAGGAGGGAATCAAAGGCGCTCCGCCCAGCCTGAAGAATCCGCCTGCCGGCTGCCGTTTTTCCCCAAGATGTCCCCATTGTGCGGATGAATGCCGGAAAAAACGTCCGACGGAGACATGGCTGGATGACGGCCATATGGCCAGCTGTCACCTGCTGACGGGAAAAAGAAGAGAATCCTTTGCAGAAATGGAGGGAAAGTAATGACCAGCAGTTTGAAGATCCAGAATCTGAATAAGCAGTTTAAACGGGGGGGATTGATATTCGGCACGAAGATCACCGCTGTTGAAAATGTAAATATAGAACTGCCAGCCGGAAAACCGTGGATAATGAGTATCGTGGGAGAATCAGGCAGCGGAAAAAGCACGCTTGCGATGATGGTACTGCGTTTGATTGATATGACATCCGGAGACATATTTATTGATGAAAAGCCACTTTCCTGTTACCGGCATAATAAAACTGAGTTTTACAAGAAGGTTCAGCCCATATTTCAGAATCCTTTTTCAGCATTCAGTTCGCGCCGGCGTGTTGATGCTTATCTGTACAGCACCGCAATGAAGCTGGGAGGTGCTCAAAACAGGACAAAAGCAAAGGTGATGATCGAAGAGGCGCTGGAGTCTGTAGGGCTTGACTATCAGACGGTGGAAGGAAAATATCCAAACCAGTTTTCGGGCGGAGAACTGCAGCGTATTTCTATTGCCCGGGCATTGATCACCAGGCCCAGCCTGATCGTGGCGGATGAACCAGTTGCTATGATCGATGCTTCACTGCGGACTAATATAGTTAATCTGTTTAAAAAAATAAAAGATGAATATCATGTCAATTTTATTTATATCACTCACGATCTTTCTACTGCCTATTACGTAAGTGATTACATTGCCACGCTCTACCGCGGAAACCTGATAGAGTTCGGCAACGCCCAGGAGGTTCTCAATGATCCTGCGCATCCGTATACGCAGCTTCTGCTGGATTCTGTTCCAAGAGTGGGAGCTAAGTGGGAGGATGATTTTGTCCTGCCGGATATGGAAACGAAGGAATATGGACTGGTAGGATGCAAATTCGCCAACAGATGCCCTTATGCAAAAGAGGTCTGCAGGACAAAACGCCCACCCTCCATTCAGAAATCCGGCAGTCATATGATTCTGTGCTTTAAATACAACGACTATAACGAGATGACCTTTTCTGCCACAGATGGGGACATTATTAAAAAGATATAAAGAAATGGAGGTATCGCTGTGCAGCAAAAACAGCCAGCCATTTATGGGACAGAGCGTATGACCCGGCTTGAAGATCTTCCTCTCCTGATTCCGGAGAGCTTCTGCGGCCAGTTCTGCTCCTGCGCGCGCGATGGAGGAAACAACGATGGCTTTCGAAGCAGAAATTTTCTGGGACAGGACAGTAATGGAGATTATGTGCTGTGTGACCTGAAAGGGGCGGGATGTCTGAACCGTATCTGGATGACAGGTTCTATAGACCGGCAGAAAAACCATTTAAAGTTTTATTTCGATGGTCAGCCGGATCCGCAGATCGACATGACATTTGATGAATTTTTTTCCGGCAGCAGTTTCTTTGCTTCTCCAATAACAGAAAAGGGGACAAAGAGCGCCGGCGGTGAGATCAGCTATAACCCCTTTCCCTTTGCCTCATCTCTGCGTGTGACATTTACCGGGATCAGTACAGACCCGGACCCGCTGGGAAATCCGGGCTTTTTTTATCAGATGGATTATGAGATGTTTCCGGCCGGGACAGAGATCCCTTCCTGGAGCCGGGATCAGTCTATAGACAAGGGACTGGAACAGTGGCGGGCCTGTTCTGAGGATCCAAAGGAAGAAGAAACAGAGTATTACTCGGGGATATTGGCTTTGCCTGCTGAAAAAAGTGCGGAGCTCTGCTGCATCCGTAAAGCGGGACAGATATCATCGGTCCGTATTAGGATTCCCCAGGCTGCCAGGGAAGCAGATCCTGGTTTTGGACGGGAATATTTAAACGGCCTCTGGCTGAAAATCCACTGGGACGGACGGATGGAGCCGGATGTTTACGCACCGCTGGGGCCGTTTTTCGGGATTGGCGACAAGGGAATACAGAATCCTGTAAGGGGGCTTTTATTTGGAATTGACGGGGAGGATACGCTGTATTCATACTTCCCCATGCCTTTTCAGGAGAATGCAGTTATCACATTATGCAATCGGAGCGGGGCGGATATTCCACAGATATTTTTCGAGATACAGTGTGCAAAACTGCCGGGGCCTATGGAAGAGCGGGGGTATTTCAACGCTGTATACAGGTACACCCACGTGGCAAAGGACGATCCCTTTGATGTGGTATTGTTTGACTGGCGCGGCTGCGGAAAATTTGTCGGAATGCAGCAGAATATTACAGGGCCGGGAGTTGAGCCCACGTTTGAAGAAGGAGATGTACGGGTCACAGTTGATGGAAGCGAGGCGCCGGCGTATCTGGGCACCGGGATGGAAGATTATTATAATGGAGCCGGATATTTCCTGGATATGCGGGAAGGAGAAGAATGCAGGAGCGGGTGGGGATTTTTTACAAATCCATTGACTGGATATACTGCAAGGGAAGACATAAATTTTAATCCCAGTATCTCTGCTTACCGCGTTATGGTACATGACAGCATCCAGTTTCGCAGCAGTATCATGGTCAGTATCGAACATGGGGGCGGTGCGGTGTCGGAAGGATACTACGGCCCGGTCAGCGCTGACTACTGGACACTGCCATTCTGCTACTGCAGACAGGAAACACAAATGGAACAGACAGACCGGCTGGATATAGGTGACAGTGAGAGCAGACAGGCGCATGGCTGCCAATGTGCGGGTGAGTTTTGCCAGGAGGTAAAGGTATCCTCATATGAAGGCCAGATGTGCAGTCTGAGCCGTGAATATACGGGCCGGCGCCATCATGGAGCATGCAGCTTCAAGGTCAGAATCTCACCGGAGAATGAGGGGGTCATACTCCGGCGTCTGATGGATCAGTCCGTGGAGAACCAGTGTGCCTGCATATCCATAGACCGGCAGGAAATGGGGGAATGGTATACGGCCGGAGGCAATGTCTATTCCGGCTGGAAGATGAGTGATTTTCCGGTCGCAGCATGGATAACGGCAGGTAAGAAGTATTTAGATATCCGTTTGGAGGTGCCGCAGGGAGCGCCTGACTGGACAGAATACAGGTATGATGTGTTCTCCATAAAGCCGTCGGCAGCCCGCAGTTTTGCGCTGATACCCGGCGGAGTATACAAAATGCTCGATGGCAGGGAGCTTCTGGCGCCACAGTATTCATCTGCCTGTGCAGGGACACGGATCATTTCGGGAAAAGGAAAAGGGGCATTCCAAAACTGGAGAGCCATATTGGCGGGCGCCCAGTGGGTCTTCGTAAACAGCGGAAGCGGAAAAGTGCTGACAGTGTCAGAAAGGTCAGGGAAGACAGCGGCTCTGATACAGGAAAGGTGGAGGGGAACTCCTGATCAAATGTGGGATCTGGAAGTGCTTACCGATGGCAGGATCTGCCTGTGTTCTGCTGTGGGTAGAAGACTGGTTCCGGCCCAGTTTCCGGGGACCGGGCTAAACAGTGCTGCTATAAGCTTTTGCAGAGTGCTGGAGCAGGAGAGGGATGACTTTTATCCGGGAGAGGGATGGTACCGTCTGCTCAGTGAAGCGGGAGAACTTGCTCTCGATGGCGGAGCAGGTTCAAGCAGAGCGGATGAGCTGGTCCGGCAGTTTTATGTGGTGGATACAGCGGCACAGCGGTGGAAGCTGGAACAGGTGCATCCGGAGCAATACAGGATCATAAATCAGTACGATGGAAAAGTTTTGGCTGCTGACAGGAGCCAGGATCCCCCAAGAGTCAAAAAAGAAAATTGGGATGGACGGGCGGATCAGCTGTGGTATCTCAATGAAGTGTGCGAGGGATATTTTATGCTTCTGCTGAGTGGTCCCGATGGCGCAGAATTAGCCCTGACAGTGCCGGGGGACGGCCGGGAGCCTGTAAGTCTGCAGCTGTGCCCCATATGTGCGGCTTCCGCCCAGCTATGGCATCTGGAAGAATTATAGAAAGGCGTAATGCCGGCATACGCTATTAGGAGGAGTAGTATGGATCAGAATTATTTTATCGGGAGTCTGGGATCGATTGCACTGACTTCCGACGCAAAGACAAGATCAATTTCGCCTGAAAATTTTAGCGGAGAAAAAGCGGGGGGAGGGAAGGCGGTACAGGGTACGGGCGCACACTGCGCCAGGGAACTGGGAAAGGGCTGGAAAATATCTCCCAGTGTGGATGTAGCGCCGGGTGAAACCCTGTGTGCTGCGGATATTGAAGGACCGGGAGTGATACAGAGTATGTGGTTCGGAGGAAATATCGGACGGAGCTATATTATCCGCATCTACTGGGATCACCAGGAGCAGCCCTCTGTGGAATGTCCTCTGGCAGAATTCTTTGCCTGCGGATGGACCAGCCATCCAAGAGATCCGTTTCGGGGTCCATTTTATCCCATTAATTCCATTCCTGTGGCAGTCAATCCGAACAGGGGACTGAACTGTTTCTGGCCCATGCCGTTTCGCTCCCATTGCAGGATCACGGTGGAAAACAGGAGCAGCCATGTCTATACTTCATATTACCAGATCAATTATGCGCTGACCGATGTGCCGGAGAATGCTGCATATTTCCATGCGCAGTTTCGGATGAGCTGTCCGGTGGAAGGCGGAATGCATACCATCGTCGATGGTATAAAAGGAAAAGGACAATATGTCGGCACGGCTCTGTTTGTGGGGCTGAATGGAGCCGGCAACTGGTGGGGAGAAGGGGAAATGAAGTTTTATCTCGATGGAGATACTGATTATCCTACCATCTGCGGCACAGGTACGGAAGATTATTTTGGCGGTTCCTATGACTGGGAGGTAGACGGCAAATATCAGACATATACGACACCGTTTATGGGGATGTATCAGGTGCAGCAGTCCGACGGACTCTACAGCCACCAGCAGCGTTTTTCCATGTACCGCTGGCATATTATGGACCCGGTCCGGTTTGATGCAGATTTGCGCATTACATTGCAGGATCTGGGCTGGAAGGAGACAGGAGACTTGTATCTTAAGCGCAGGGATGACCTCATCAGTGTGGCTTACTGGTACCAGACGCTTGAGACACAGCCCTTTCCACAGCTGCCGGATGACGGGGAGCTTTGGATGATCTGAGGTATCAGATCCTGTTTTATTATGGAATTTTCATTTTTCAGGAGTATCACACTTACATGAAATTTTTTTGAGCTCATGTAAGGGATGATACTCCTTTTTTTATTTCCCAGGAGCAAAAAAATGATATTTGTCAGTCTGGTGTCAGAACCCTGTCGTATAATAATATTAATTTTTGATTCTGTATCTCCCTAAAACAGATACAGTGAATTTGTCAGAAAGATGTGAAAAGAGAGGTGTATTATTGTATAATAGATAATAACTACTATTGATGAAAGGGACGATGCCCATGAGTACGGTAGGATATATAAATGTATCTCTTGAAATTTGGGGAGCTATTCTTTCTTTTGTGTTTATAACCAGCCTTTATATGGGCGGGGATGTTAAAAACAGGACCGATAAAGTTTTTTTCCTGATCCTTTTGTGCAACAGCCTGCTGCTGATAAGTGACGCGGCAGCATGGCTTTTTAAGGGGCATGCAACGGCTGTAAGTTACTGGGGCGTGCACATTGCCAATTTTCTGGTTTATGTTCTCGGTTATCTTTTAATGGCGCTTTTCACCGAGTATCTGGTGGGGTATCTCTCGATAAGAATAAAAATTTCACGCCGCGCTGCAGGATTTGTATGGGGGCTCTGCGCTGTAGGAGTGATTTTGACGATAATATCACAATGGAACCATATGTATTATGATTTTGCGGAAAATAATATTTACAGACGGGGAGAATGGTTCTGGCTGTCGCAGTTTTTAGGGCTTATTGGAACAGGTGTTGATATCAGCCTGCTTTTAATATACAGCAGGGAACTTAAAAAGAAAGAATTGTGGGTGTTTCTTTCCTATATTTTTCTGCCCATGCTTGCCATGACTGTTCAGATGTTTATTTACGGAATAGCGTGGCTGTACCTTGCCACTACAATCTCTATCATATTTGTATATGTAAGCTTGCAGGCCAATCAGGCACAGAAACAGAAGCTGAGGGAAATGGAACTGGAGATTTCCAAGTCCGCCATCATGCTGAGCCAAGTGCAGCCGCATTTCCTTTACAATACCCTGCTTGGGATCAAGCAGCTCTGTGACAGCAATCCTCAGAAGGCTTCAGAAGCTCTGGAGCATTTCGCATATTATCTGCGCGGAAATCTTGATACGATAGCCCAGAAAAAAATGATTCCATTTGAGATGGAGATGAGCCATGTAAAAGATTACCTGTATCTGGAAAAAATGAGGTTTGACCAGAAGCTTACGATTGTAATGGAATTAGAGTATACGGATTTTATACTGCCGGCAATGACCGTCCAGCCCATAGCTGAAAATGCAGTGCGGTGGGGAATAATTAAAAAGAAAGGCGGAGGCACACTCACGATCAAAAGTGAAATGGCAGAAGAAAATGTCATTATCTCCGTCATAGATGATGGAGTGGGATTTGACCCGCTTGAAAGTAAAAACGATGGCAAAACTCATATTGGAATTGAAAATGTGCGCCAGCGGCTCATGTTCCAGTGTAATGGAACAATGGAAATAGAAAGTAAAAAAGGCTGCGGTACAACAGTGAAGATTATTTTGCCGCGGAAAGGAATGACAAATGAATATTATTGTAGCAGATGATGAAAGACTGGCAATGGAAAATATGTTATCCCTTTTAAGAAAGCTGGAGCCGGATGCCGTAATTATAGGATTTACAGAAACGGATGACGTATTTGAATATATTGAGAATAATCATGTAGATATCGCCTTTTTGGATATTGAAATGGGTGAGTATAACGGGATAGAGCTTGCAAAAAAATGCAAGGATATCGCCCCGTACCTGAACATTATCTTTGTGACCGGTTATTCTGAATATATGATAGATGCATTCCGGCTGCATGCCAGCGGATATCTGGTAAAACCAGTGAGGTCAGCTGATCTTAAGGCAGAGCTTGATAATCTGCGTCATCCCCCGGAGTATAAGCCCAAGTGCCGGGTCAGGATACAGACCTTTGGATTTTTTGAAGTATTTGTAGACTCTATTCCCCTTAAATTTACAAGAACAAAGTGTAAAGAATGTCTTGCTTATCTGATCGACCGCAGGGGAGCCCGCGTTACTTATGCGGAGCTTGCGGCAGTTTTGTGGGAGGACTGTGCTTACGATCAGGCAGTGCAGAATAATACCCAGAAAATTGTGTCTGATCTGGCTAAGACACTGCGGGAGATGGATCTGGAAAAACTTATTATCAGGAGCAGGCAGGATATCGCTGTGGATACTACGCTTGTGGACTGCGACTATTATGCGGTTCTGGATGGCGACATGGCCAGGCTTAATACATTTATGGGTGAATATATGTCCAATTACAGCTGGGCTGAATTTACAGTGGGCGAGCTGATCAGATTAAAAGAAGAAATGAAAGGCGGAAAATCAGAATGGTTATAGTGGCAGTTGATCCTAATAAAAGTGATCTGAAGCGGCTGGTGACGACTTTGAGGAAAGCGTATCCGGGAAGCGAGATAGTTATGTTTACCGAGTCTATGCCGGCGATTGAATATCTGAAAAATAATCCCATTGATATTCTCTTTACAGAAATACCAATGTTCCAGGCAGACGGCTTTGCGCTGCAGGCAGCAGCAGAGGCAGTACAGCCCGCGATCCTGACAGTATTTGTAACTGATACGGATGTCTATGCCGGGCGGGCGATAAAAACTAATGCATCAGGTTATATTTTAAAACCTGTAACTAAAGAAGCGGTCTATGAAGCTCTGGAAGATACAAAATTCAAACAGTGGATGTACAGCGTATGAGAGAAAAGAGCGGAATTGCATTCAGGGAGGTTAAACCATGAAGTCCATACAGACTAAATTTATCATATTAATTTTAAGCTGTATCTTAATATGTTCCACTGTCATTGGCGGGGCGGGTATCATTAATGCTGAGAAAGTAGTTGATGAGGATACTGCCCAGATGATGAATTACAGCTGCAGCGAAAAAGCAGGTGAGATGGATGCTCTGCTCTCGCGGATCGAGCAGTCGGTCAAAACCCTGACAGACTATACGAATGAACATCTGGCGGGGATAGAGCGCCTGAAAAACGACAGTGCTTATCTGGATGAATTTACAAAGCAGCTGGAATCTGTGGCAGTAAATGCGGCCAATAATACAGAGGGAGCTGTGGCGGTCTATGTACGCTATAACCCTGATTTTACACCGCCCACGTCCGGACTGCTCTGGAGTAAAACAAACCTGAATGGAAGTTTTCAGCAGCTTGTTCCTACAGATTTTTCTAAATACAGTTCAACAGATGTAGAGCATGTAGGCTGGTATTATATTCCGGTTAAAAATGGAAAGGCTTCCTGGCTTGCCCCGTATTCCAACGAAAACCTGAATATACAGATGATTTCCTATGTCATTCCCATCTACAAAGAAAATGAAACAGTTGGCGTTGTAGGGATGGATATTGATTTTACAGTGATCAAGGATATGGTAAATGATGTGCGGATCTATGACAGCGGTTATGCTTTCCTGACTGATGACAAGGGAAATATTATGTGCCATAAGACGTATCCGTTTGAAAGCCCGATGGTAAGCGTGGATAAGAGCCTGGTCCAGCTTGTGGATGAATTGAAAAACGGTACAAGCGGAAGCAGCCTCTTTTCTTATGAAAATGATGGTGTCAAGAAAAAAATGGCCTTCAGGACTTTGCGCAATGGAATGCGTCTGGCAGTTACAGCTCCATTTTCAGAAATTGATAAAAGTAAAAACCAGCTGCTGCTGCAGATCCTGATCTCACTGGCTGTTATTTCCACACTCGCTGTATTTGTGACAGTACTGATCACAAGACGGATGGTGAAGCCTCTGAAGGAACTGAATACAGCGGCAAAGAAGATTGCCGCGGGGGATCTGAGTATTTCTCTCACCCAGCAGACAAAGGATGAGGTCGGCGCATTATCCGACAGCTTCCAGCAGACAGTCAACCATCTGCAAAAGTATATTGATTACATAAACAGCCTGGCATACAGGGATGCCCTGACTGGCGTGAAGAACAAAACAGCCTATAAGGAGACGGAACGGAGACTGGAAGAGCAGATGAGGCAGGGACATCCTGAATTTGCAATTGTTGTTTTAGATATCAATGACCTTAAGCAGGTCAATGATAGCTTTGGTCATGATTTTGGGGATATGCTGATCATTGATGCATGTAAGCTGATCTGTAAAAGTTTTACCCACAGCCCCGTATACAGGGTAGGCGGGGATGAATTCGCAGTCATCCTGGAAGGCAGCGACTATGTAAATTATAAGGAGCTGCTGGAAAATTTCCAGGCCGCAATCGAAGAATATAATAAGCATATAAATCAGGAAAACCATCTCTCTATTGCAAGGGGAATCGCTGTTTATAACAGCAGTACTGATCTTGTATTTTCAAACGTATTCAAACGGGCAGATGACGCCATGTACCAGAATAAAGCAGATATGAAATGGAGGTGTGTACGCGCAGATTACGACAGTTAAGACAAAAGTGTCGGTTGAATTTTCTGCTGTTTCTAGTATAATGCAAATTATAAAACAGGCAGAGGAGCGAAGTTGGATGCAGATTATTATGATTTTTATGGCAGTTATATTTTTAGGAGGCTTTATTGGTCTGACTGTAAATGCAGGCCGAAAACTTTTTCTTTGGTTCCGGCCGCTTTTCACGGCTTTTAATCCTTTAGTTTTTGGAATTATATACGGAATTATTATGGCCGCTGTCATGATTTTGTTTGTACTCAGCCGAATCCCAAACAGCAGGATTCCAAGAGTTGTATTTCTTGCGGACCACTATGCGCTGGGAGCAGCTGTTTTTGTGATAATGTTTGTCAATTTTGCAGATCTTGTTTTATTCATACTCAGGCTGTGCCGTTTGCTGCCTGTCCCCCTGCCCGGAGGGATAACTGCTGCAGTGGGAACGGCAGCATTAGTTATATCGGCAGTATTGTGTGTTTACGGAGGCATTCATGCATCGGTGATTCAGACGAAAAATTATGAGGTCGTTCTGCAGAAGTCTGAAGGAAAAACGGATTCCATGAAAATTGCCCTGATCAGTGATCTGCATTTAGGATATGTGGTTGATAAAAAGCATGTGGAAAAAATTGTAGAGGCGGTTAATGCCGCTGAGCCGGACCTGGTCTGTATCGCCGGAGATATTTTTGACGGAGATATCACAGCCCTGGATGATCCTTTGGCACTTCAGGAACTTTTTCATAAAATAAATGCTCCCTATGGTGTCTATGCCTGCCTGGGGAATCATGATGCAGGAGCGGGATATGAGGGGATGCTGGAATTCCTGGACAAAGCGCAGATCCAGCTGCTTCAGGATGAGGAGGTGCTGATAGATGACAAGATAATTCTGGCAGGCAGAAAAGATTCAGCCCCTATTGGCAGTCAGGGAGACAGAAGGACAGAACTGGAGGAAACAGGGGAAGCAGAGAACATTCCCAGGATCATACTGGATCATAAGCCGGAGAATATTGGAGAATACGATAAGAGCACGGATTTGATCTTATGCGGGCATACTCATAAAGGGCAGTTCTTTCCGGTTAACCTGATCAATGAAATCACTCTGGAGGTGAATTATGGATATTACAGGAAGAATGAGGAGAGCCCTCAGGTTGTTGTTACATCAGGTATAGGAACATGGGGGCCGCCCCTGCGGGTAGGCACGGACAGCGAAGTTGCAGTCATACATGTAACCTTTCCGGATGCAGGAGGGGAAAATTAAATGGGAGCATAGCGTCAGTTTCATTCTGAGGCTATGCTCCCTTTCCGGTTATTTTTTATTTATTTACCGTTCATCCTTCTGCGTTTCCTAAAGACTAAAAGGAGTGCCGAGCTAAAGGATACCATGGCAAGGTATAACCAAGACCATATGTGGGAAGTGTCACCTGTCTTTACAGCACCACTTCCGGCCTTATTCTGCGTGTCACTGCCGGGCGCGGCGGGCTTTGAGGTCTCCGGGCGGCTGATCGTGAATTCTTTTTTTGCTGAATCCGCTGCCTTATAATTCCTGTTCTCCGCCGCATGTGCAGTGACCTGGTAAGTTCCGGTCTCAGATGGAGCAGCAGTGAGGGCTTCCCATACAGAGCCGTTCTTCTTCTCCCAGATGAAGCTTACCATCCCTGTACTTCCGGTGACCGTGATGTCCCTGTCTGACAGGGAGACGGGTTTGCTGTCATACGTTTTATTGAGATCTTTGTTGATTGACACCGTGGTATCTGCTTTGCGTATCTTGAACGAAACCACCTCATCCAGCCCTGTGTACTCGTTACTTTCTGCCACACTTGCCTTCAGATACCATGTACCTGCATCAGAAGGTGTGCCGGCAGTAAAGGTTCCTGTCTCTGAATCACTGTAACTAAACTCTACAGTTCCGTGTTCAGCCCTGCCTGACGGCTTGTTCGCTGCCTCTCCGTAGGTCCAGTCTTTGATCAACGGTTCTTCTGTCCAGCGGTTCTGCCCTTTGGAGACAGTAACCTTCAGCATCCTCTCCACAAAGGCCCCCTGTGCCTGATAACCTTCTGCAGCTGTATAATCATAGTTCCTGTCATCCACGGTCAGCCTGGCCGGATATCCGGAGTTATCGGCGCTGACCGTCTGGCTGCCGTCCACCCAGGCCCAGCCGCCTGGCAGTGTTACAGAGGAGAGTATGGCATCCTGCACGGCCTTCAGATCATCCGGTTCTGTGACTGCGGGAGCGGGTGCTTTATGAATTATGAATTCTTCCACTGCTTCCAGAGATTTATAATTTGCTGTCCCCGGTACAGATGCTTTTATGTACCAGGTACCCGCTGTTTCCGGGTTTGTATCCGTGAAAGTACCGTTTTTAGAATCACTATAGGTAAATCCAGGCGTACCAAAGAGGGATTCACAGGATGGGGAACCCGCCGGCTCTCCGTAGGTCCAGTCTGTAACTGAAAGATCCTTCGTCCATCTGTTATCCGCCTGTGAGATCACAAAGCTTTTTGGTTCTGAGTATGCCTCATTATAATCCTCATCTGCATCCACGTGAGCGGTCACCCGGTAGGAACCGGCTTCTGTGGGGAGAACAGAGGTGAGCGGCTCCCATGCAGAGCCGTTTGCTTTCGCCCATTGGTAAGTGACTGCCCCGGCACTTCCTGAAATGATCAGGTCACTGTCTGATAAGGAGACCGGCATGCCGTCGTAAAGCTTGTCCAGGTCTTTTTCTATAGAAACAGAGGTGTCTGTTTTCGGCGGAAGGTCAAGAGTCAGAGTTACCGTCAATATCTCTTCGTTCTGGTTATTTGTGCCGCAGCTGTATTCGTAGATGACAGGTATGCCCCGTTTATATCCGCTGAGGATGTTCCCGTCAAGGGTGCCGCCGCTGAGGATATGGATCCTGCCTGCCCGGATTCCCAGGAAGGCTCCTGTTATGTCAAAGGTCTTCCCGCCCGGAGCGTAGGATACAGCGGAAGCCATGGGTCTGGACAACAGGCCTATCCCGGCAGATCCAAGGTCTAAATAGGCAGGGGAGGTATCTGTGCAGTCCAGCTCACGCAGGAGCGGGTTCCGGGTGACGTCCAGGGAGGCAAGCATGGTCCCGGAGCACCTTAATTCCTGCAGATTGGTGTTATTGCGGACATCCAGCTCCATGATCCTTGTACCGCTGCAGGAGAGGCGCATCAGTGCAGTGCAGCTGCTGACATCGAGATATGTGATCCCTGATCCGTCACAGAGCAGGGCTTCCAGGTTTGGAAAGTACCGGATGCCTGTTACATCTGTGATATCACTCCTCTGGGTGATATCGATTACTTTCACCTGTGCTGCCTCGTTTTGGGATAAATAGCCGTTATGATCCAGGTCGAATGACCTGACATATTCCCGGAAATTTGGATCAGGAAAGCTTGTACCATCTATTTTTACCCCTTCAGGGATCGTTACTGTGACTGTTACTTCATCCCTCTTTGTATCGTCAAATACAGAGGTTGCTATGACCCTCAGGGTGGCAGACGTCTCATCAGGATCCACCGTCAGCAGACCGTCAGGATCGATGAAAGTATCAGGGGAGCTCTGATCCTCCACAGACCAGTACACGGAGGTATCGGCGCCGCCTGCTGCTGACACATTGGCAGTGAACCGCTGTTGCCTGCCTGTTTCCACAACTGCTGCGGGCGGGTCAATGGTCAGATCAATAATGGATGGCGGTTCTGCAATGGTCAGTGTGCCAAGTTCAGTTAATGGTACGGCTTCATTGTTTACATCTCCGTCTGTTGTCCATTTGATACTGTACGTGCCTGGCGAAAGAGTATCCAAAAATGCAGAGAGAAATTGGTAGTTAATCTCGTTAGAAAGATAGGCCTCTAAACGGTCAGTAAATATTTCATCGCTCCCATCGTATAGTCCAAACTTAAAGGGCAAGGAATCTAAATATGTATACCCATCGGACAGTTCAAATCTAATAGCAATATCCTCGCCACTGCCCGGAACATATGTACTATCTGTGGGGAAACTCATGCTAAGGACAGGCTGGGCTTTACGGACGAAGATGCTCTTGGAAAATTCAGAACACTCACCAGCAGACGTTTTAGTTAAAATTGTTATGCTATGAGTTCCAGTAGTCTGAAATCTATAGCCCTTTGGACTGAAAGGTATTTCAGGGCCACTGCTATTCAATTTCCAACTCAAAGAATACACCGTACTACCGTTCATCGTATCCGGCCCCCGAAACTGTACCTCCTCCCCAACCACCGGTTCCAGTGGCGACCACGTGAAGTCGCCATCCAATACGTCCGCCGTTTGATCCGCACGCACCTCATACACCCCAACAGGTACACAGGAAAAGACAAGCACCAGTATTACCAAGAGACTGGCCAGCACCCTTACTTTTATTCTTTTACTCATAATTGCCTCCTTCTGGCCGGATGGGACTGCTCCGGCATTTGTTAAACCGTGAGCAGAGATGAACGTTTTGTCACCTTACCCCCACCATATTATTATTTTACCGCAGCTGTTCAGTACCTTCACAGTTACATGCAAAAATCAGCTGGACACTTATATTTCACCTCTATTATAACGCGGATACCAATACCGCACAATCGTACCGGTATTAGGTTTTGAAAGAAAATTTTCTTTGGCGGCCAGGTTTTATGATATAATAAAATTGCCGTCAGCAAAGGCGGTTTTATTATGAACAGACGTAACTGTTCAGTACCTTCACAGTTACATGCAAAAATTCATTTAAAATCGCCTTCGGCGATGGGATTTTTGCACCCTTGAATCATTTTCTTACGGTCTGTGCAGCAAATGCGCAGACCTGCTGAATAGTTACGAAACAGACACTATTTGGATTATAAACGACAGGAGGAAACTTCTTAATGGATTTTAACGGAGAAAAATACAGCCCCGGGTCATTGCCGGAGATATGTGCCCCACGGAATGAACTGCTCAGGAAGCTGGATCACAGGAGCAGGGAACGGCTGCTCTATATACAGGCGCCGGCCGGATACGGCAAAACAGTGGTGACGAATCTATGGCTGCAAAGGAGCGGCCTCCGCCATCTTTGGATCACGCTGGATGAGTATGACAATGATCCGGAGCTGTTTTACCGGCTGCTCTGTTCTGCTGTCACATATACGCAGGAGGGGAAGCATAATCCTACTGGTTTCGACAGGACCGGGATGTTCGCCAGCTCTCCGGTGGAACACGCCATGCTTTTGACAGCCCAGGTCACATCCCCGGGGCAGCCGGTCTATCTTGTGCTGGATGATCTCCACTGCATCATGCAGGAGGATATCCTCCAGTCCCTCCCCAGCTTTATCCGCAGGCTTCCTGCGGATTACCATTTTATCATGCTCAGCCGCACTGCCATGCCCCGGAAGCTCCAGGAGCTTTTTGAAGGCCGCTGCCAGCCTCTTAGTGAGACGGATCTGGCTTTTTCTGAGAAGGAGATCCAGGAGCTGTTCCGTCTTGCAGGGCACGCCCTGTCTCCGGCAAAAGCCGGTTCCATCATGGAAAAGACAGGCGGATGGGCCATTGCGGTGAGCACCCTTGCTGCAAGTGAGGACCTCCCGGATCTTACAAGAGAGAACGGAAACGCCCTGCACCAATATATGGAAAGACAGATCTGGAGCGGACTTTCCCCAAAAGATAAGAACATGCTGCGGAAAGTCAGTGTTGTCAATGACTTTAGCTCAGAACTATTCGGAAAGCTGACTTCTGTAAAAAATCCGGAGGCAGTGGTCAGAGGGCTTTTGCAGAAGAATGTATTCCTGAGCAGGATCGGGGAGGACCTGTACAGGTTCCACGCCCTGTTCCTGGAATTTCTGCGGGACCGGCAGAAGGAAGCCCGGATGGACCCGAAGAAATTATTCAAGATTGCTGCCCAGCATTACAGTGAAAAGGGGGAGCTGTACATAGCGCGGCACTATGCCATATTGGGGGACAATCTTAAATTCCTCGCCTGGCAGATCTATGGGGAATCCCAGTATACAGGTTTTTCCAATAACCGTTCCATCAGCGCCTATGTAAGCGGGGTTGGTTCCTATATTGATATGCTTTCCACAGAAGCCTACGGGAAATATCCTTATCTTAATATTTCAGCTGTATGGTACCACTATCTGACAGGGAACGTGCTGAAGATGACAGAGGCTCTGGACAGGCTTTATGCCAGCCTGAAACGCATTGCCCTTCTGCATCCGGAATTTCTGGAGCTTACCATCCTTGTGTGTACGCTGGACCCAAGGAAGAAATTCATGGAGATGATGCAGCAGTTTGACAGGCTCCCGCCTGTCAGGATACGCCACGGGGAACAGCAGGGCGCTTCCATCACGGTCAATATGCCCTTTGCCCACAGGTGCCTGCGGGATTATTCGGAGTTCTCTCTGTATGAAGATTTTGACGTGAAGCTGGAGGCCACAGCCGGGCTGCTCCTCAAGAAATATTTTAAGATCGCCATGCTGTTGATCAGGGCGGGATTTGCCTATGAGAGAAATCAGTGGAAGGAGGCGACGGCTTACTGTGACCAGGCAGATCTGGAGGTGGATGAAGAGACCTCGGATGAAGTTCTGTTCACTGCCATGGTACACAGGTGGGCAGCCCTAACTGCCATGGGCAGGGATGCAGAGAGCCGGGAGGCTGGACAGAGGATCGAGCAGATGCTGGCAGAAAAGGACGCCCTTTATCTGATGCCCAATTATAAGGCCCTGAAGACTGAAAATGCTTTGAGGGAGGGGAACCGGCAGGCGGCGGAGGAATGGCTGGAAGAATATTTTGTCCATCCGGAAGAACAGCTGATGCTGTACCGCACTTATCAGTATCTGACGACCATACAGGCATTGATAGCTCTGGACCGCTTGGAGGAGGCAGAAAAACTGAGCCGCAGGCTCAGGAAGATGGCGGAGGAATTCAGCCGGGAGACCGACATGGCAGAGGCGGACGTTCTGCTGTCTGTCTGCTTATACAGAAATGCCCGTATGGAGGAGGCGGTAGAGACCATGCTGCGCGCCATAGAGCTGCTGTATCCCTACAGGTTTATCCGGCCATTCTCCATTTTGGGATCAGCAGTCGTGCCAATATTAAAAAAATGCCTGACGAAAGTGGAACGCCGTCAGGACGTCTGCAGCTATGACAGGCGCTATGTGAATGAAATCTATATCGCAGCCAGGGAGCAGGCGGGGCGCAAGGCAGGGCTTCCGGCGCCGGAGCTGCCCTTAAAGAAGCTGTCAAAGCAGCAGAAACGGATGATCGAATATCTGTCCAGGGGATATACGAACGGGGATATTGCCAGTGAGACAGGATTGTCGGTGCGGACCGTCAAGACGCACCTGTTCCTGGCCTATGAGAAGCTTGGCGTATCCAGTGCGCCGGAGGCGGTGTCCAAGGCACGTGAGATGGGCCTTATATGACAGTAATGATTGGCGTCTTTGCACGGTGTATGATACAATAGATATTATCAAGTAAGCGTAACTTCACCATTGCATACTGCAGAAGGAGGAATGAGGATGGATCCAAGGCTGGAACCGCTATTTACACCATGGAAAATAGGAAAATGTGAGATCAGCAACCGTATTGTTTTAACCTCGATGGGGGGAACAAATCTGTTAGGCTGGATGGAAAAGAACCATTTTGATAAGGATGGCGCCCGCTTTATAATGGAGGTGGCAAAGAATCATGCCGGCCTGGTACTGCCCGGGTGTCAGCCGGTCTACAACCCGATGTTTGGCCAGTGGCTCTATAAAAACAGGAAGATGTATGAAGATCTGAAGGAATGGATGCCGGAGTTCCACAAGACAGGAGCAAAACTGTTTATCCAGCTGACAGCCGGGTTTGGGAGGTCCTTCACTATCAGTAAAATGATGGAGTCTCTTTATACAAACAAATTTTTAAGGGTTGTTTCAAAGCCCTTTATGGATCTTGATAAGATCACAGCTTCGGCCAGCCCGTCCCCCAACCGCTGGTCGGATAAGGTGCCTTCCAGGGAGATGACCGTGGAGGAGATCCATGAGTATGTGGAAGCATTTGCAAAATGTGCGAAACTGCTTCAGGAGGCAGGGGTGGACGGAGTTGAGATCCATGCTGTCCATGAAGGATATCTGCTGGACCAGTTTACTTTGAAATATGTCAACCGGCGTACAGATGAGTATGGAGGTTCTTTTGAGAACAGGTACCGTTTTCCTGTAGAAATCGTGCAGGCAATCAAGAAAGAGTGCGGAGCGGATTTCCCTGTTTCCTTAAGATACAGTGTGCGTTCCATGACAAAGGGCTTCAGGGAAGGGGGACTTCCGGGAGAAGACTTCAAAGAAGCGGGAAGAGATATGGAGGAGTCAGAGAAAGCTGCAAAGTATCTTCAGGAGGCAGGTTACGATATGCTCAATTGTGATAACGGCACATACGATGCATGGTACTGGGCGCATCCGCCGATCTATATGCCTGAGAATTGCAACCTGCAGGATGTGGAGCATATCAGGAAGTTTGTGGATATACCTGTTGTATGTGCAGGCCGGATGGAACCTCTTGCAGCAGCAGAATCAATCGCGGCAGGGAAAATTGACGGCGCCGGATTTGCCCGCAGGTTCCTGGCCGACCAGGAGTGGGTCACCAAGATGATGGAAGGGCGTGATGAGGATATCCGTCCCTGTATATTGTGCCACAATGGCTGTTTTAACATGTGCCATTATAAGGGAGTGCCGAATGACCAGGAGCTTTCAGACAGCCTGCATCTGTCGCGCTGTGCCGTAAATGCGGAGACTCTGCAGTGGAAGAAGCACTACATTAAAAAGACGTCATCGCCCAGGAAAGTCCATATTATCGGAGGCGGTATCGGGGGCATGGAAGCCGCAAGAGTTCTCAAACTAAGAGGCCATGAGCCTGTGATATATGAAAAGAGTGATGTACTGGGCGGCACGTTTATACCGGCAAGTGCAGAATCCTATAAAGATAAACTCAGGGAACTGCTTGCCTGGTACAGAAGCCAGATGAAAGCGCTGGATATAGAGATACATCTGAATGAAGAGGTCAGGGACACTGCCGGGTTTGAAGATGAGCCGGTCATAATCGCTACAGGCGCTGCCCCCAGAATATTAAAGAATGTGCCCGGCCATGAGAGGATGATAGAGGCATGTGAGTATTTAAACGGAGCTGAGGTTGGAGAAGTGGTTGCCGTGATCGGCGGCGGCCTGACCGGCAGTGAGATCGCATATGAACTGGCATTGGGCGGAAAGAAGCCGGTTATTGTAGAGATGAAGGATGACCTGGTCTCCCAGAAAGGAGTCTGTCTTGCCAATAGTTCTTATCTGCGTGAATGGTTTGCACTTCATCAGGTTCCTGTATATCTGGAGACTACCCTGAAAGAAGTGAAGGAAAATTCAATTATCTGCAGGGGGAAGGACGGAAAAGACATAGAGATAGCCTGTGATTCCGTGATCAGCTCAGCAGGATATATCCCGGCGCCGCTGCAGGGCCATGGCGATGAGGCTTATCTGGTAGGCGACTGCTATAAGGTGGGGAATCTCAGGTCAGTAATATGGAGAGCATATGAGACAGCTATGAAAATATGATGGGAGGCGGGATAATATGATGGCATATAAAATGAAGCTGACAGCTTCCCAGGAAGCGGTCTTAAATGGCAGCAAAGGGGATGTTATGGCAAGGGTGATGGAGACGATGATCCGCTACGGAGAATTGTTCGGAGCAGAGTCAATGGTGCCGGTCACAGGCAAGTACAATCATCTTGTCACTTCCTTTGGACTAAAGGCTCTGGGGCCGGTCTATGACCTGATGGAGAAATTAATAGACGCCGGGTGTACGTCTGTACAGAAATTTACTGCGGACCCAAGGCCCCTTGATAAGAATGTGCCAAGTTCCTTTATACAGAAGATCGTGTTTGATCATTTTATGTACAGTAAGCAGGAATACTATGAAAGCCAGCTGGATAAGCTGGGGCTGCTGGAAAAAGACGCTTTTACATGTACCTGTTATATGGATGAGGTTGGAAATACTCCCGGCCCCGGGGATGTGCTTTCCTGGTCAGAATCATCCGCTGTAGTATATGCAAACTCTGTGCTTGGGGCCAGGTGCAACAGGAATTCAGGGATCATTGATCTGATGGGCTCAATTGTGGGCTGTGTGCCGTACTTCGGCCTGCTGACTGATGAGGGACGAAAAGCCACCTGGCTCGTTGAGATAAAGACGACAAAGAAGCCGGAAGCGCAGCTTCTGGGATCTGCCATCGGAATGAAGGTAATGGAAGATGTGCCGTATATTACAGGGCTGGATAAATGGCTGGGGACACTGGATGAGGATGCCAGGACTTATCTGAAAGATTTTGGGGCAGCTACTGCTTCCAACGGTGCAGTGGGACTATACCATGTGGAAGGGATCACGCCGGAGGCAGCAGAACAGAAAAGAGCGCTGCTGGCAGAAAATCCGAAAGTCTATGTCATCGATGATGCGGAGCTGAAGCGTGTTTATGACAGTTATCCGGTCATCTGGAAAAACAAGGATGCCAGGCCAAAGTTATGCTTTATGGGATGTCCCCATATGAGCATGAACCAGCTCATCAGCTGGACAGAAAAAGTGGAAAAGGGATTAAAAGAGTCAGGAAATGAAAAGGTGGTCATCCCTACTGTATTTACGGCAGCACCTGCTGTGCTGAAAAAATTTAAGGAGACATCTTATGCCATGCGTCTTGAAAAGACGGGGGTGATAGTTTCTTATATCTGTCCCCTTATGTATATGAATAATCCTTTAAGCGCCAGTATGCCGGTCATTACATCCAGCAATAAGCTTCGTACATACACAAGTGCGAGATATTATACGGATGATGAGATCCTGGAACAGATCACGAGGGGAGGGAAGATATAATGAAAAGTTTTAAAGGAAGAGCTGTCACTCCGGGAAATATAACCGCGGAGGCCCTTGTATCACATGGAGGCTTAAATACACTGGCTTCCTTTCAGAAAGCGCTGCAGTTTGGTGATAAAAAGGCAACCTGCGGGGATCAGAATAACGAAGATCTGTATGGAAAGCAGATGGCTGGAAAAGCTCTCTGCCTTCCTCGCACAATAGGTTCCACAACAGGCGGGTTAGTGCTGTATTGTGCCTGTTCCATGAAACGCCAGCCGGCATGTATGCTGTTTTCTGAACCTGTAGACTCCCTTGCCGGGGCCGGGGCCATTCTGGCAGACGTGTGGCTTGATGATGTGACCATGCCTGTGGTGGACTCTCTGGGTGAAGAGTTCCTGGAATATGTAAAAGACGGTATGTCTGTCACGGTTAAAGAAAATGGCGTTGTGGAGGTGGAAGGCAGCCGGGATATCCCCTCCAGATAAAAAGAGGGTGCACCGGCTTAAAATCATGGGAACATGTGACTGAGAACCTCACTCATGCGTATCAGCCCTTCAGCGATCTTATCGTCCTGCATATTGGAAAAATTGATCCTGAGGGTGTTGAGCTTTTGCTTATTTGGAAAAAATGAATTGCCTGGAACAAACGCTACATTGTGCTCCAGGCATTTTTCCAGGAGTTTTGCGGCATTGATTTTTTCATTAAGTTCCAGCCACAGGAAAAGTCCGCCTTCAGGCACGGTATACTTTATGTCGGAAGGAAAATATCTCCTGATAGTGCTTATGGCTATATCCCGCCGCCTGCGGTATACTTCCCGGATACTTAAGATATGTGCGTCAATATCATAATTTTCCAGATAAGCTGAGATGATCATCTGCGCCATTGTGTTGCACTGCAGGTCCGCCCCCTGTTTCACCAGCACATACTTGCGGATGACATCTGTTTCGGCGGCGGCCCAGCCGATCCTGTAGCCAGGGCAGAAGATCTTAGAAAAGGTCCCTGTATAAACTACATTTCCTGAGCGGTCAAAGGATTTCACAGATGGCAGGGGCTCTCCCTCATATCTGAGCTCTCCGTAGGGATTATCTTCGATAACTGCCACATGATACTTAGCTGAGAGGTCAGCTAACTGTTGGCGCCGTTTGAGGCTCCATGTCCTTCCGGTGGGATTCTGGAAATTTGGTATGACATAGATGAGCTTTGATGTGGGATGGGTCTGTAAAGCCCTCTCCAGGTCTGACATGATCATTCCTTCTGTGTCTGTCTCTATTTCAACAAACTCGCAGCCATATGCCCTGAATGCGCTGATGGCGGCTAAATAAGTAGGACTCTCACATAATACTACATCCCCCTCATCTAAAAATACTTTTCCTGAGAGATCCAGAGCCTGCTGGGAACCATGGGTGATCAGGATATTTTCGTCACAAAATGAAGTGCCAAGCTGTGCGTTCATCCTGTCTGCGATCCATTTCCTCAGGGGCGTGAAGCCCTCTGTTGATGAATACTGCAGGGCCTGCTCTCCATTGTGGGTCAGGACATGACTGCTGGCCCATTTGATCTCCTCCATAGGAAATAATTCCGGGGCGGGCAGTCCTCCTGCAAACGAGATTACTTCCGGCTTCTCAGTCAGCTTTAATAATTCTCTGATCTCTGATGCTTTTATCTGTGAAATTCTTTTCGCATATTTATATTCCATGATAATTCTCCTTAATGATTCGTCTTAATAATTATTCTGAATAATTACTCTTATAAGATCGGATTGATCTCGCTGTCCGGGCAGAGTGTGTATTCAGGGCGGGCCGATGCCAGTTCTTCAATAACCTCACACAGAATCCTGATTCCTTCTGCAATCCTGTCCCTTGGGGGAAAGGTATAGTTTAGCCTGATATAGCATTCTCCCTTGTAGGGAGTCAGATAGGACGGAGTTCCGGGAAGAATGGCAACGCCTCTTTCTGCCGCCCGTGTGACAAGGATATCTGAAGACAGGCCTTCAGGAAGCCTGCACCACAGATAGTATCCGCCCTCCGGTCTGTTCCAGGTCAGGCCGGCAGGAGCATATCTGCTGAGGGCATCTGTCATAATATCCCGCCGCTCCCTGTACTCTCTGCGTATGAGGGTCAGATACTTTTTTAGCTCACCGCTTACGATAAAACGTTCTGCAATCTGCTGGGAAATACAGCCGGAGTGCAGGTCCATAAGCTGGCGGATGCCTGAAAGGCGGCTGATCAGTTTCTTATCTGCACAGATCCACCCCAGACGCAGTCCAGGATAGATCGTTTTGGAAAAGGTGCTCAGATATACTACATACCCGCTCTTGTCCATAGACTTTAAGGGGGTGACTGGCGGCCCTTCATAGTTTAATTCGCTGTAGGGGTCGTCCTCCAGCACAGGTATCCCATATCTGCCGGCAAGCTCCAGAAGGCGGACCCGCTTTGGGATACTCATTGTGACGCCGCAGGGGTTGTGGTAGGCAGGCATGGTATAGATCAGTTTGGGCCTGTACCGGGTCAGCAGCTGTTCCAGGATATCCACATCCATGCCGTCCTCCTCCATTGGCACAGCCATTAATTTTGCACCCATGGAGCGGAAGCTGCGTATGGCGGGAAAGAAAGAAGGCTCTTCAATCAGTACAATGTCCCCCGGATTGACAAATGCGCGTGCAATGAGATCGATACCCTGCTGTGCTCCTGAGGTTATCATTATTTCTGATGGCTGGCAGAAGCAGGAGCGTTTCTGCATGTAGGAGCTCATAACTCTGCGCAGGGAAGAAAAGCCTGCCACAGGAGAGACAAGCAGTCCATTCCCGCTGCCCAGTAATTCTTTCTCTATCCCGGCAAATGCCTGTACGGGAGGCAGCTCAAAGGATGCTATTCCGGCGGCGAAGGAGATCACATCCCTTTGATTTGCTACCTCCAGGTATTTATTAATATCAAAGCTGTCCTGATTTTTCATGTGATCGCTGAACAGATGCTCCCACATGGGATCTTTGCGGTGACTGAGGATGACAGGCTCTGCATTTTGGTTTCTGACGGCTACTGTGCCGCTCCCCACATGAGACGCGATCAGCCCGTCTGCCTTTAATTCCTTATATGCATTTAGGACAGTCGTGCGGTTTACACCGAGGGCATCAGCTAACTGCCGTTCTGACGGAAACTGGAAGCCTTCAGGAATCTCACCGGATGTGATCTGAGCCTGTATCTGCCCTGCGATCTGTTTATACAGAGGAGTTTTATCAGATCTGTCTATTTGAATTTTCATATATGCCTCCAATTGGTTGAATCCAATATGATTATAAATGGAAAATATGCCTTGTTCAACATCCAATCTGGAATATTTTTAGACATCCAATTCTAAAAGCAATATACCGGAAATCATGCGTACTGGACAATGAAAAAATGTAACAAAAAATAATACAGTTACCATTGACAATAAAAACTGTAACTGATATAATTACAATAACCTGATAACTATTTCCAAAGATAAGGTGGTGTTGGTTATGCGCCGGAGATTATTGTATATACTATCAATTATCGCAGTTATTGTCATTATTTTTGTGATTCCGGGGGTCTATGGCAGAGGTGGGACAGATTCAGTTTCTGCGGCAGAAAAGGAAAGTGAGGTATCTTCTATGAAAGAAAAAAAGCAGCCGGACAATTTGAAAGAGATATATTTTGCAGGAGGATGTTTCTGGGGAGTGGAAGAGTATTTCTCCCGGATACCCGGTGTATATGACGTGATTTCCGGATATGCAAACGGCAATAAAGAAAATCCTACTTACGAAGAAGTGTGTTCTGACAAAACGGGTTTTGCCGAGACAGTACAGGTTAAATACGATCCGGGCATCATTTCGCTTCGCACATTGACGGAGCAGTATTTTGAGATCATAGATCCTGTCAGTGTGGACAGACAGGGAAATGACAGAGGAAGCCAGTACCGGACAGGGATTTATTATACAGAAGAAAAGGACAGGGCGTCCATACAGGTGGTTATGAATGAAGTCCGGAAAGAATATACAGAACCGCTGGCTGTGGAACTGGAGATGCTTCAAAACTTTTATCCAGCGGAAGATTACCATCAGGATTACCTGCAGAACAATCCGGGAGGATACTGCCATATAGATTTCAGCAGTCTGGACAAACTGGAGATCCGGCAGAACGGAACTGTGGGAAGGAAGCTTGACGAGGAAGATATCAGGGCAAGACTCACAGACGAGCAGTTTAATGTCACTCAAAATTCTTTCACAGAACATCCATTCAGCGGTGAGTACTGGGATAACGACGAGCCGGGAATATATGTAGATGTAGTCACCGGGGAGCCATTGTTTTCTTCAGCTGATAAATTTGACTCAGGATGCGGCTGGCCAAGCTTTACAAAACCAGTTGACCAGGATGCGGTTATAGAAGAAGAGGATACAAGCCTGGGAATGAACCGCACTGAGGTGAGGAGCCATGACGGAGATTCTCATCTGGGACATGTGTTTGACGATGGGCCGGAAGAAGCGGGCGGCTTAAGATACTGTATCAATAGTGCATCCCTCCGCTTTATTCCACTGGACAAAATGGAAGAAGAAGGGTACGGGGATTATATATCTGCAGTCAGCCAGGCACAGTAATGGATCATAGATATATTTAAGAAGGGCACCCTTCGGGGTATGCGCAGCTGCGCACGCGGAACAACAGCTGCGCTATCCAAGTTATAGGCTCGCGGGAGGGGGGGCAGAGCGCACTTTTGTTCTTTCACAGTATTACTCTTGCAGCGGATTTTCCGTCTGGTCAGGCGTTTCCTTTTTCCGGTACCCGGAAGGGGAGATGCCTGTTATTTTTTTAAATACTTTGCTGAAATAATATACGTCATTAAACCCCAGTGTATCTGAGATCTCCTGAAGGGGCAGGGAAGAGAAACGGCGGAGAAGTTCACATGCCCGCTCGATCTTCAGCCTGTTGAAATAATCGATAGGTGAAATGTTTTTATACTTTTTGAAGATGCGGCAGAGATATACCTTTGATACGTTCATCTCATTGGCAAGCAGCTGGAGCGTGATAGTCCGGGACAGATTTTTCTGGCAGTATTCTTCAATCCTGCGGACAAATTCTTCACCGCCCGGAGCGCTCTCTTCACTGCCCCGGGGAGCAGATGCCAGTTCTGCCAGAAGCTGTGAGAAGTTACCGGCCAGTTCTTCAGGGGTGGAGGAAAAGCACATGATATTTTCTATAAAGAAACGGCTGTCCAGATCAGCAGTCTTTTTAACTGAAAAGCTCTGCCTCAGGGAATTCAGGATGAATATAAGGTCGGACTGGCAGGAATTCACGGTTCTGCGGGCCTCCTGCCAGCGCTGGAAAAGGCGGAGCAGATTGGAGCGTATCAGCTCATAATCCTCCTGATGGATCAGCAGTGATAAAAGCTCGATCGTTCCGGTCAGATCCTCCGAAGGGGAGGAGGCGGAGAGTGTGCAGCTGCAGCCGCTTATGCCAAAGACGGCGTTTTTCACACAGCCCCTTCTGGCAGACTGGATGTCATAAGTCAGGGATTTGGCCCGGCTGCCTGTATAGTACAGTGTGACGGGACAGGAAAAATGATCTTCCAGTAGGGCAGTGATCTTTTTTAGTGCAGGCTCCGTCCTGGGGCCGGGTGAAGTATTGAGAAGGATCACCTTTTCATTGCTGAAGATGCCGTCAAAACAGAATACTGCAGTCTCAGGGAAATTTTCTGTAAAAAGCTTTTGTATTCTTGTACCCGGCAGATAGCCTGTTCCCGGATGCATAAAGGTTTCCAGATTGTTCAGGGGATTGGAGGCAATGAGATATACAAGCGTGAAATTATCATTTGAAGTGATCTGTTCCAGGCTGAATGACTCATCTCCGATCAGAAAAGAATAAATATTTTTGCGGCTGTATCTGTCCTCCAGTTTCTGACGGCAGTTCTGCAGGCATTCTTTCAGTTCACTTAATTCTACAGGCTTTAAAAGGTAATCCTCCACACCCAGCCTCATAGCCTGCTTTGCATATTCAAATTCCTGGTAACCGCTGATTATGACAGGCAGGGCGGAAACCTTCTGCTCTTTCATTTTCTGGATCAGAGTCAGGCCATCCATATCACTCATGCGTATATCTGTCATAACTATAGCAGGTTTTGCGGCCAGGATCTTTGGCAGGGCTTCAGTACCGTCTGTTGCTGTCCCCACGATCTCATAGTCTTCCTGCAGGTCCAGGATCTTCCTGTGAAGTGTCCGCAGGGCAAAAACCTCATCCTCTACAAGAAATATTTTAATCATTTCCATTCTCCCTTCTCACTGTCAGTTCTACAAAAGCGCCCTGCCCCCCGGGTGTACTGCCGAAAGCAAAACGGAACCTGTCCCCATAGAGGATACGGCACCTCATATAAATGTTGCTGATCGCCAGATTGCCGATCTTCCTGTTGATAATGTCTTTATGGTTTTTCAGGCCATCGTCACAGTTCTTCAGCTGTTCTTCTATTTTTGCCGTGCTCTCTTTTGTGAAGCCGGAGCCATTATCCGTCACCAGGATCTTCCACTCCTTATCAGAACCGGAGACAGACATTTTTACTACAAAATGTGGGTTTGAAGAACGCAGGCCGTGTTTTATGCAGTTTTCTACAAGGGGCTGGAGGGTAAACTTGGGTATTGCCTCCCCCAGCAGGTCCTCCTGGGCTGATATATGGATGTCCAGTCTGCCGTCATAGCGCTTCTGGATTAAAAATGCATAATTCTGCAGGTGTGAAACTTCATCCTGGATCGAGTACGTATCTTTTGTATAATCAGAAATATAGCGCAGCATCTTAGAAAAACGGATACAGAGTTCTGAGGCTTCCAGATCTCCGTTCATGTAAGTCACACCCTCTATCATGGATATGGTATTATAGATGGTATGAGGGTTCATTTGAGACTGCAGCGCCAGGTAATTGGCGCGCTCCTCATTCGTCTTGCTCTGGATGCTGATGTTGATGGCGTTTTTGAGATGGCCAAACATCTTTTGAAAGGACTGGTTGATGTCCTCGATCTCCTCGATGTTGTACTGCTGCGGCAGTTCAAGGGACAGATTATCCAGGGAGACTTCCTTCAGCGCCAGGTTCAGGTCATTGAGAGGAGCTACCATACGTCTTGTAAGGACACGGAACATGAGCAGGACAGTGGCGATCAGAAACAGAAAGATCAGGAGAGAAAACAGGATCATCTGCAGCCCGTAGGGCACCACTGCCAGAGTGGGACAGTGCAGTATGGCAGTCCACCCGGAATAGGAAGATGTGACATAGGAGATCTGTGCGCCGTTCTGCCGGAAGCTGCCGTCAGGCTGCTGCTGTCTGGAAACTGTCCCATAAATATTCTGGTAAAACTCCGGTGAATGGCTGCCGCCGTCAGACAATGACGGGTAGATCTGCGTACTGTCAGGGGCAAAGAGCATGATATCAGCAGATACATTGTCAAGTCTGCAGATGGAGAAGATCTCGCTGTATTCATTCTGGACCTCTATAATGCCGTAATCATTTTTTCCGTCAGTGATCTGGCGGGCTACAGAGTAGACAGGCGCGCCATGCTCAGAGAAATCATCCGGGTGGACGGGGATTATAACTTTTTCGCCGTCAGCAATCCGGACAAGCTCTGCCCAGGGGTATGCAGATATGGCATCTCTTATGTAGGACGGATTTTCATCAGATTTTGTGAGAGTGTAGTAGACATCCTCATTGAAAGCGATTATCCTGTAGGTGGACAGGTCAGGAACGTCCATTGTAAGGAAATAATTGAGTACCTGGCTGTCATAGACAGGGGTGCTGGATGCAGCCTGGGAATCAGACATGACGTCCATAAAAGATTTATTAAATATGAGGCCGTTAATGATGCGGTCCATACCCTCCAGGGAAGAATCCAGCTGTGACTGGATCTGGGAAACAAGCTGGCGGTGTACCTCCACATTCCGTGCGTACTGTTCCTTGTAGATAAATGTCAGGACAGCCGCAAAGAGAAGAGTGAGAAAAAGGAGAAATGAAGCAGAATAAGTAAAAAACAGCTGATTGAAGTATTTATGTTCTTTTTTCTTCATTTACCGCACCTCGCCGCTAAAACTTTTACGGTAATTTTAACATCGGCAAAATGAAAAAGCAAGCAGTCAGAAGGGGAGTTTACTATTTTACAAATTAGTGGTTTACGATATTACATTTTCCGTATCATCCATATGAGATATGGTTTTCATATACGGGAAATACAGGCCGGAAGAGTTACAGGGCGCTGCATGTTGCAGCAAAGCACAGTTACTATGGAACAGGGGAGGAGAAGTATGAGAAAGAAAAAGATATCAGAGCGGAGGTTAGTATATGCCATGCTGGCCGTCCTGATGCTGGCAGGATGCGGAGGCAAAGATACAGCCAGGGAGAGCGAAAAAGTCACGCTGTCCTTAATGATGCCTCAGTCACACTACAAAGAATTTTTTAAAGAAGAGATCGGCAGGTTTGAGGCAGAGTACTCCCAGTACCACATTGAAGTGCTCAGGATACCTGACAATCAGTGGATCGAGGTGACAAAAGCAAAAGCAGCCACAGGAGAGCTGACGGATCTGGTCAGGATAGATAAAGGGCTGATGGAGGATATAGGGACAGGAAAGTTTGTGGAGATGGGGGAAAAAGAGAGCTGGTACAAAAGAGTAAAGGAAGAGCAGCTTGAAAATAAGAAGATAGGCGGAAAATTATACGGGCTTCCCGTAGGATCTACAAGCAGCGTGGGCCTGATCTATAATAAGGATGTGTTTGAAAAGCTCAGGCTGGACGTACCGGGAAGCATGGAGGAGTTCAAGCAGGTGTGCAGGGTTTTAAAAGATGAAGGATATACCCCTCTGTATGCCTCGGATAAGGATTCATGGACATCCGCGGTGGCTTTCTCATCATCCGCGTCTCAGACCATGACGGATGAGGTGTATGAGAAATTTAAATCAGGGGAGGCCCTCTGGAACAATGAGGAATACAGGACCATACTGGAAGAATTTGCCGCTCTCAGGTCAGAGGAATATACGAACAGTGATTATATGAGAGCAACTTATGACAGCGCAGTTGACGCAGTGGCGGACGGCAAAGCCGTAATGTACATGTCAGGGCAGTTCTTTATCAATGATGTAAGGAAGATCAATCCTAAGATCGATCTGGCCATGGTCCCCAGCCCCTACTGCAGCGGGATACTCACAGTTAAAAACGGTGAGGGGATGTTTGCAGTTTCAGCCAAATCAGACCATATAGAAGAGGCGAAGGTATTTCTGGAATGGTTCTCCGCCCCGGAAAATATGAATGAGTTCAACGCAGGATGGAACCACATGCCTGTATTTAAGGATCAGGAGATGGAGATGGCGGACTGGCAGCAGAATCTGTATGATAACTATATCCTGCAGGGAAAGACGGAGCCTGAGATCAATGAGCGGTTCAGCGGGATCGACATGAGCGAATTCTGGAGTGACCAGCAGAAGATGTATATGGGGCAGATGAGTGCAGATGAGGTTTTGGAAAACTGGGACCAGTCTTATGCAAAACAGCTTTCAGCAGGGAGGTAACACAGCAGTTTACGATTTTACATGACGGTTATATATGATAGCACATTCTTTTTTGGGAGCCGGTGAAGTAGAATAAAGTCATCGAAAGGGAGAGAGCTCCCAATAAAAGGAGGAAATCGTTATGAAGAATTACAAGAAGGTATTGGCGGCAGGTATGGCTTTATCCATGGGATTTACAATGGGACTGCCGGCACAGGCAGCTGAGGGTGGAGACGAGCTGGAAGGAAAGCTTATCTACTGGTCCATGTGGAATGACACAGAGCCTCAGGGCGAGGTCTGGCAGGAGATCGTGGATGGCTTTATGGAGCTGCATCCGAATGTGGAGATTGAGGTACAGTGGTGCGGGCGTGACAATAAGAAGATCTTAAAGCCTGCCCTGGAAGGCGGAGAGACGATCGATGTATTTGAGTATCCGTTTGAGATCGACCTGAATGAATACATCATGGACCTTACACCGTATATTGACAAAGAATACCAGGCAACAGACGGAAAGAAATTCTCAGAGACACTTCTTCCAAGCCTTTTAGAGACTCCCAAGACAATGCTGGGCCAGACGGATATCCAGCCGGCAGTGGGATACAAGCCGTGGATGTCACTGTTCATGTATAATAAGACGATCTTTGAGGAGGCTGGAGTAACAGAAGAGCCAAAGACATGGGAAGAGTTAGACGCTGCCTGTGCCAAGATCAAAGATGCAGGCTATGTTCCCATCACCTTTGATGACGCTTACGCTTCATGGCTTCCCGGAATGTACCTGGCAAGAGAAAAAGGACAGGAATGGGTACAGGAGCTTGTAAAGGATACAACAGGGGAAATGTGGAAAGACGAAGCAGTTGTCAATATGGCAAAGGCATATGAAGATTTTGCAGCAAAGGGGTACTTCGATGCGAATGTAAACGGAAATAAATATCCGGCCGGACAGATGGATGTGGGAAATGGCAAAGTGGCAATGTATTATAACCTGACAGGGCTTACAACAGAAGTATCTTCCGTAACAGGACCGGACTTTGTCTGGGGCGGCTTCTCCTTCCCGGATGTGGCAGAGGGACAGGACAGATGTGGCAAGGAAGACCCGACAGGATGTACACTTCTTGCAATGAACAAAGATACAGCAAATCCTGATCTGGCAATGGAATTTATCGCTTATGCACTCAGCCCGGAAAATGACCAGAAGATGGTAGAGCATGCAGGAACAACACCGGCAACGATCGGAACAGAATGGCCGGCTAGCCTTGCAAATATGAAGAATGTATTTGAGACAAACGAAGCTGCGCTTAAGAGCGGCGCTGATATTACCTCAAATGCAGACCTGGCTCCTACAATCTCTGAAAACTTTATCAAGCTGGCAGCAGGACAGATCAGCGCAGATGAATTTGTCAGCAACATGGCGGCAGCAGCAAAGAAATAAACTTGCGGGAATAAATAGTTATCTGGAGTGGAAGAGGGATTAAAAAACCTCTTCCATCTTTATAAGCAAGTATGAAAGGATAGATGAAATGAAGAAGAAAAAATGGTTTCTCATCCGTTTCCTGGCGCCTGCCGTTCTGTGTATGATCGTGATCTTTCTGTACCCGGGCCTGCGGACACTGCTGATGAGTTTTTTTAAAGTTGGTTTTATCACAGACGATATGAGCAGCTGGGAGTTTGTGGGACTGGCGAATTATACGGAAATCTTATCCAGCCCGCTGTTTCAGCGCTCCCTGATTAATTTCCTGAAGATATGGCTGATCGGCGGCGTTGTCATCCTTGGGCTTGCCATGTTTTATTCTGTCATCCTGACTTCGGGGATCAAAGGAAAAAATTTCTGGCGGTCAGTGCTGTATCTGCCGCATATCATCAGTTCAGTAGCCTTAGTTTCCATGTGGCTTCAGTATGTCTTTAATAACCAGTACGGCATGCTGAAAGGTCTGTTTGAATTTCTGCACTGGGATTATATGGCCCAGTTCCAGTGGACGTCGCCGGAGCATCTGTTTCTGGCAATGATGATCGCCTATACATATGCGGGCGTGGGATTTTACATGCTGATACTCGTGGCGGGGATCGACGGGATCTCGGAGGATTATTATGAGGCAGCCAGGATAGAAGGCGCCGGCGCATGGAAGAAATTTACAAAAATCACTGTCCCGCTGCTGAAAGATATCATCAAGAGATGTATTGTGCTCTATTCGGCTGCAGCTGCCGGATTCTTTGTCTACTCAACTCTGTTCTCCTTTAATACGGAGAATTCCACAGTAACACCAATGGTATATATGTATGAGGTAGTATTCGGCAATTCAGCCGGATCAAGCACCACGGAGCTGAATGTGGGGGCTGGTGCAACTGCCGGGGTCATTATTATGATCATTGTGCTGGCAGTAAATACGATCCTCAATAAACTGATCCGTTCAGAAGATGCAGAGTAGGAGGGAAGCCGGATGAAAGTAAACTATAAAGAAAAAAAGTGTGTAAAAAAGCAGATCCGGAAACTGCCGAAGTATCTGCCGCTTGTAATATGGCTTGGATTTACAGTGGCGATGATAGGCTGGATATTCCTGGCGTCTCTGAGCAACACAAGTGAGATCTACAGCGGTGATATCCTGGGCAGCGGTCTGCACCTTGAAAATTATATAAATGTGATGAAGAAGCATAAAATGGCTGTCTATTTCATGAACAGCCTCCTGTACTGTGTGGTGGGCTGCACAGGCGTAGTCCTCATATCCGCCCCTGCGGCTTATGCCCTGTCCAGGATCAGGTTCAGGGGAAAGGAGATCATCAATAATATCTTTGTGATAGGCATGTCCATACCGTCTGTCATGCTGATCATGCCTCTTTTCAAAATGGCCACATCCATGAATCTGATCGGTTCCAGATGGACACTGATGATCCTTTACATCTGTGTCAATGTCCCCTTTGGGGTATTTTTCCTGTCCGGCTTTTTCCTGACGCTGCCCAAGGCTCTTGAGGAGGCGGCTGAGATTGACGGGTGCTCGCCTTCAAAAGCCTTCTGGAGGATCATGTTCCCTCTGGCACAGCCCGGGATCGTGACACTGACGATCTTTAACTTTATAACGATCTGGAATGAGTATTTCATGGCCCTGATCTTTGCAAATAAGACAGAGCTGAGGACAGTCTCCACAGGACTTCAGGCAATTGTACAGTCTATGAAGTATTCAGGGGACTGGGCAGGACTGTTTGCAGGTGTCATAATAGTATTCCTGCCAACCTTCCTCCTGTATATATTCCTGTCAAATAAGATCATCGCCGGTGTTACAGGCGGAGCCGTCAAGGGGTAGGAGGCATTATGGAAAAAACAGACTGGCTGCAGAGGATGACAGAGATCTTCGGACCGGATGATCCTGTGAAGATCACAGAATACTGCAGGAGAAACTGGCCGGAGTATGTGGAGCATGTCTTCAGAACGGCGGAGGATGCCTGCGGGAATAAGTTTTTATTTGACTATGAATGGGATATGGAGCGCACATGGGAACATGAGCATTTCCAGGGAGAAATAGACTGGAGCCGTATTCCTTCTGGGGACAGAGAATTTTTATGGCAGTTTAACAGGCACCGTTTTCTGATGTGTCTGGGGCAGGCCTGGCAGATGAGCGGTGATGAAAAATATGCCGTGCATTACGTAAGACTTTTGGGGGACTGGATAGACAGGGCAGAGCCGGGAGAAAACGCCGGGCTTGGTCCATGGAGGACTTTGGAGACTGGGATAAGGGCTGAGATATGGCTGAGATCCCTGCCTCTGGTCCTGGGATGCCGGGCGGCAGATGCCGGATTTCTTGAAAGGGTGTATGGCTCTCTTAAAAAGCACCAAAAAAGGCTGATGGAAAATTTCCAGCCCCACAAATATATAAGCAATTGGGGCGTTCTGGAGAGCTGCGGCCTTATGCTGCTGTCTCTGGCGCTGCCGGATTCAGAAAGCTGCCTGAAAGAGGCCGTCTGCAGGCTAAAAGATGCGGCATCTATCCAGGTGCTGGAGGACGGCATGCAGTGGGAGCAGTCTCCCATGTACCACAATGAAGTGTACCACTGCTTTCTGACGGCCCTGTATTATGGAGAAAGAGCTGGAATAGAGATGCCCGGACTTATCAGGGAGACAGTGAAAAAGATGGCGTATGTGGATCTGAAATGGAAGAGGCCGGACCACACACAGTTTGCCCAGGGGGACAGCGATGCCTCTGACCTGAGGGATCAGATCAGCGCGGGGGCTGTGATACTGGGTGACGGGACACTTAAATCAGGCGGATATGAATTGCTGGATTATGAAAATGCATGGCTCTTCGGATACAGGGGCTGTGAGGAATACAGTAAGCTAACGGCAAGAAGGCCGGATTTTCTGTCTGCCAGCCTGCCTTTTGGAGGGAATTATTATTTCAGGAGCGGCTGGGAGGGAAAAGCAAATCTCCTTCATTTCCGCTGCGGGGAGACAGGGGGAGGCCACGGGCATGCGGATAAGCTGCATGTTGACCTTGTGATATGCGGGGAGGACCTGCTGGTGGATTCAGGAAGGTATACATATGTGGACGGGCCGGAGCGCAGCCGCTTCAAGGAAGCTGCCGCCCACAATGTGATCCTGGCGGACGGCAGAGGGTTTGCAGAATGTGAGACTTCCTGGATCTATAAGAATCTCTGCACCTGTATCAAGCAGCAGTATTATGAGGGACGCCTGGGAGCATTTGTGGAGGGCAGCCATCTGGGGTACTGGGAGGATGGTATCCTTATTAACAGGAAGATCATCTGGATCAAACCTGATATTTATGTGATCGCAGATGATATCTTTGGCCGGGGACCTCACTCTTATGAGAGCTTCTGGCATTTTGGAGGTCAGGGCAGTGTAAAGCTGTCGGGAGATATGATCCATTTTATGGGAGATGAGATGGAAGCATATCTGCAGTCTGCCCAAAGTATATCCGGAGCGACAGAAGAGACAGAGCTTCAGGCTTCTGAAGAGTCATATTATTATAATGAGAAGCATGCGAACACAGTCTGCCGCATAAGGGCTAAGGCCGATGGTTTTTACAGGAGGATAACTGTGGTGAACGGCGGGAGGAAGGGAAGTACAGAGCCGGTCAGGGTAGAGAGCCTTCCACTGTATTCGGCGGTCCATGAATGCTGTCTTGATAAAAGTCTGGCGGAAGCCCTCCGCATTGAGGACGGGAAGCATGAATACGTCCTTTTCATCATCCACAGGGAGGTCCTCACACCCACGGATATCCTGCAGTGGGAAAACTGTCTGGGATATGGGAAGATTGTCCTGTTTGACAGGACAGAGGAAAAGAGTGAAGTGATCACAGGTGAAGCGCTTGCCTGGTAGGAGGTAACATGGAGCATCAGATTTGTTTTCAGGATGTAGAGACCGGATGGCATAATGCACTGCCTCTGGGGAATGGTAAGATGGGAGCTATGGTCTATTATGCGGACAGAAGTCTTCATATAGCCTTAAACCACTATGACTGCTACTACCATATCCTGCCCCAGTATGCAGAGTGTCAGGAGGGAGGGCAAAGCGCATCCTTTTCTGACCCGGCGCGCCGGATAAAGACATATGAAGAGATAAAAGCTGCCGCAGAGGAGGCTGCGGGCGGAGAGGACCCCAGCCGCACCCACTATCTGCGCACACTGAACCCCTCTGAAACTGCGAAGCGCCCGCTGTATAAGGGAGGCAGCTATCCTCAGGGAGGAGAGCTGACAGTAAGGTTTTCAGAGGAGGTAAATACCAGCTGTTCCTCACTTGTACTGCATATAGAACAGGCGGCAGTTGAATTTGCCGCGGGAGAGGGAGAAAACAGGGTAGGGGCCAGGATTTATGTCTCAGGAAATTACGATGGTGTGGTGATAGAGCTTTCTCAAAAAAAGCAGGGCTTGTGGAGACAGGCAGGCATCTGGAGACAGGAGGCCCGGGGGCAGGGAAAATTCTCCTATGAGGACAGCGCCGGACCGGAAATGCTCACTTTGCGCTGCCGGTTCAGGCCTGACGGGGAATCTGAAAAAACCAGGCCCTTTGTGCAGGAAACATCATTCTGTCTTCACGGCGCCGGACCGGGCGGAGAACTGTCAGTGTGCAAAAAAGAATTCTGCCTTACTGGCTCCATCAGGGCAGGGGAGGGCTGCGCAGAAGAGACGGCCCGAAAACTGTGGGAGAATGCAGAGGAAGACAGAAAAGCCCATAAAGAGACGTGGGATAAGTTCTGGAGAAGCACAGTTGACCTGCCTGACAAGTATCTGGAAACCCTCTGGCACCTTTATGTGTACCTGCTGGAATGCTGCAGCGGAAAAGGGAGCGTACACAGCGAGCAGGCCTGCGGCCTGAGCGGTCTGTGGGATATCAGAAGGCCATGCATGTGGGGGAGCATGTGGTACTGGGATGTGAATATCCAGACTGCATTTTATGGAGCCTTTGCATCAAACCACATGGAACATGTCCGGGTGTTCTGCGACGGTTTTTTAGCCTGCCGGGAAGATGTGAGGAAGTATGCCAAAGAAGTATACGGCCGGGAGGGCTGGGCGCTGGATTATCCCCATACGCTCTACAACTGTATACAGCCCTGGTGCGCCCTGTTTCTGTGGAATTACTATTCATATACAGGTGATGTGGATTTTCTGAGGGACAAGGCATATCCTGTGTTTCTGGAAATAGCGGAGTTCTACAGATGGATCAGCAGGAAGGACGGGGAAGGGATACGCCATATAGATCCGGATATCTGCCCGGAACAGGGACCGGTGGCCAGGGACTCTGTGATCACCTCGGCTGCCCTTAAGCAGATGATCGTGTATGCCTGCCGGGCCGGGGAGATCCTGGGGAGGCCGGAGGCGGAGCTGGAGGGCTTTAAACAGCTTTTAAGGGAGATGCCTGGATATGCAGTGACAGCTGACGGCAGCAGGTGGAAGGATTCCCCCCTTGTGCAGGATAATATTTTCCTGCGCCATCCATCAGTCCTGATGCCTGTATTTCCGGCTGAGGAAGTACATATGGAAAGCAGGGGGGAGCTGGTCCGGCTCGCAGACGGCACTATCCGCTATGCAGCTGAGAATACAGAGCCGGGTACCTTTGGGTTTGCATGGGTGGCAGCGGCAGCGGCAAGGATGGGCGCGGGGGAGAGCGCACTGCGCATTCTCTATGAGAAGGGACTTGACTATATCACACATTCCAATGGACTGGGATATGAGGAATCTGAGCGCTTCATCAATTACTGCCACCTGACGAAACCGGCAAACTATCTTCCCGCAATGTGTGAGGCGGGGGGAGGCGTGACAGCTGTCATTAATCTGATGCTCCTGCAGGAGACAGAGGGGATTCTGCATGTATTTCCAGCTGTGCCGGATGGAGAAGACATGTATGCCGTCCATAAGACCCAGTACTGCCACGATGACGGTCAGCTCTCAAAGAGGTACGGCCCGTGGAAGGACTGCGGCTTTGACTCTCTGCTGGCACCCGGCGGTTTTGTGGTATCGGCACAGATGAGGGGAGGACATGTAGTCTGGATCATGATAAGGGCACAGCGGGACAGTGTTCTGGGATTATGCCTGCCCGCAGGATTGTCCGGGCAGAATGCGCCCGGAATATACAGGAAAGATATGAGGGCCGGGGAAACGGTGTGCTTCGGACACCCCGCCCCGCCTGCTGATAACAGGCCGGATGTTTCAGGGGTGCTGATGCATAAGGCGGCACGGACCCACAGGAGGACCTTTATCGGTGAGGACAGAGATACTGCATTTTATAAAGCAGTGGACTCTATGGTATGCCCTTATGGGGCTGCCGACACGCTTCGGTATGCCATGACTCCCTATGTCTTTGATTTTACAGAGGAGCAGGAGAAGGATTACGGCCAGGTCTATGACTGGCAGCTGACAGAGGCAGGGAGGTCTGTACTGTTTGCAGGAGGCCCCAGATGTACCGGCCCGAAGCTCTATACAAGTGACAGGGGATATGGTTTTGCTGCGGCCGGAGGTATTACCGCAGCGGGGCGGAAGAAGCCTGACGCCCTGCGCAGGGATTTTGTCCAGGGAGAAGCTGCGGCTGAGTTCTGGGTGGAGCTTCCAGCAGGAAAATATGATTTGCTTGTCATTTCAGGTGATGAGGAGGAAGGATCCCTGACACATCTGGCAGTCCGTTCTTCAGGTGTATACGCAGAGGGAAGTGTACAGGAAAAAGGAAGGTACCAGTGCAGGCTTCTGCCCGTGGTGCATGGCCGGGACGGCATTTTAAAGCTGTCTTTGAGCACATGTCCGGGTATGAAATGGAAGCTGAATGCACTTTTTATAAATAAAGAATATTCGCTGCTTTAATAAGGCGGCAGCCGCGCAGCAAGGAGGCAGAGCATGAACAGAGAAATAATAAAAGAGGCTTTTGAGAGGGCAATGAGGATCGCAGAGCGCCACCTGGATGACTTTGAGGGAGGTTTTCCGGCGCCGGCCAGTGAGAATAACCGCTATCCCAGGATAGAAAATAATGACTGGACCGCAGGATTTTACACGGGCATCCTCTGGATGTGTTATGAATATTCTGGCAAAAAGGTGTTTTACAATGCAGCCATGGGGAGGCTGCAGAGCTTCCGCAGCAGGATTGAGAACCGGGTAGTGGTGGACCATCATGACATGGGATTTATATACAGTCTTTCCTGTGTGGCAGCCTATAAGCTGACAGGGGATGAATTTGCCAGGGAGACAGCTCTCATGGCGGCAGACAACCTGAAAGCCAGGTTCCGGGAGAAGGGCCAGTTTATCCAGGCCTGGGGAGAACTGGACACTACAGAGAATTACAGGCTGATCATTGACTGCCTGCTGAACCTGCCCATACTGTACTGGGCATCTGAGGTGACAGGTGACGGGTCCTACAGGGAATGTGCAAGGATACATCTGGCCACCACAAGGAAGGTGATCTACAGGCCGGACTATTCCACACATCACACTTATTATTTTAACATGGAAACAGGAGAGCCGGCATATGGAGCCACAAAGCAGGGGTATTCCAACGATTCCACATGGTCCAGGGGGCAGGCATGGGGTGTTTACGGCCTGATGCTCAACTATATGTATGAAAAGACAGAGGGGATACCGGAGGAATGGAAAAAGGTCACAGATTATTTTATAGCACATCTGCCGGAGGATAAAGCAGCCTACTGGGATTTCCACTTTATGGACGGGAACGAACCCCGTGACAGTTCAGCTTCGGCCATCGCTGTATGCGGCATATTTGAGGCTTACAGGCAGGGGGTATGCGGTGAAGAATATCTGAAGGAGGCGTATGCCATCCTGGAGAGCCTGGCAGAAAATTATGGGGCTCCTGAAAATGAAGAGGTAAACGGACTTCTCCTCCATTCTACATATGGAAGGCTGCTGGGGGACGGCATTGATGAGTGCTGTCTCTGGGGAGATTATTTCTATATGGAAGCATTGATGAGAGTTCTTAAGAAAGAATGGAGGCCTTACTGGTGATCCGGCAGGCCCGCGGGGGGTGTGAAGCCCCCCTTTTTTAATCTTTAGGGGGCGCCAGCCACCCGGTACATTTTAAAATGGATTTGTCACGGACACAGGACATCTGTTTCCTGTATTTCATAGGCGTCATCCCTATGATCTCCATGAAATGCCTGTTAAAGCTGGAAACTGAATGAAAGCCTATCTCTTCTGAGATATCCAGCACCGGCACCTCAGTAGTCCTCAGAAGGATGGCCGCGTGGGTGATGCGTATGCGGATGAGATACTCAAGCGCTCCGAAGCCCATAACAGAGCTGAAGGTGCGCCTGAAGTGGGTGGGGCTCATACTGCACAGGGAGGCAAGGTCCTCCATGGGGAAATCCATCATATAATTTTTCCGGATATAATAGAGGGCCGGAGCAATTGCCAGTGAGTTTTCATGAAGCTGTATATTGCTGTCTGCGGCCTGTCCGGCGGCAGAATAAATATTTATGAGCCTCATCATCAGGGATAACATCAGGCCGCGCACGCTGAACTGGAAGTTCAGCTCTTTTTTTTGCAGTTCAGCAATGATCCCCGACACCAGCGTGTGAACCTGAGGGTAGCTGTCCTTTGGAAGCACGGCGCAGTAATTCCTCAGAAGCTTATGGAACATATCCCTGTTTGAGATGATGTCCATGGGAAAATATGGCTGGAATAAATCTTCTACATTTACAAATATGTAAGACCACTTGCTTGCCGTGCCTGGCGCGGAATAAGTAGTGTGGGGGACATCGCTTGCCACGATGGTCACGTCCCCGGCATGGAAGGCGCGGCTGCTGTCTGCAAACTCCATCATCCCGCTGTCAGATTCACATAAGCCGATCTCCAGACAGTTGTGGAAGTGCAGAGTCCCTGAAGGGACATCTGATATTCTCCAGACATCTCCGGTCAGAAGAACGATAGGAAAATAGGGGGGAAGCGCATAGTTCCTGTATTCTACAGGGGAATGTTTTGGCCTGGACAAATTATTCATCTCCTCATTTTGACGAAATATGGATACCGCAATCATTACACTTTGAATTATAATATACAATTTAGACAAATGCAAACCTGAATACAGGGCAAAAAGATAAAAAAATTCAAAAAGCAAATATAGATGAAACGGTGGAGCTGATTTAAAAAGATAAAACAAAACAAAGACAAATAGCACAAAAAAAGCGGGGTAAATCTATATAAACCATACAAAACACCGTATGTGCATAAGAATAAATGGACAAAATCGCTAAGTTTTTATAAGTATGGAAGTTGAAGAAGCATTGGGCATTTTGTATAATTGATTTAACAATTAACGGAGCAGTCAAAAGGAGTGAGGTTGAGGATATGAAACGAAACAGTGCTGCGAGAACAGCAAAGCCGGCATCCGCCGGCCGCCCAAAACAGAACCTGGCGCTTTATATGAAAAAGAACTGGCAGCTGTATGCACTTATGGTGCTGCCCCTGCTGTTTATATTCATATTTAAGTATGCCTCTTATTCTGGCCTGACCATTGCCTTTAAAAATTATAAGGTTGCAAAAGGATTCTCAGGCAGTGAATGGGTGGGACTTGAAATTTTCAGGAAGATATTTACCCACAGGGATTTTGCAAAATCAGTCAGAAACACGCTTTTGCTGAATATCCTGGATCTTCTGTTCAGCTTCCCTATGCCGGTGATCCTGGCATTGGTTTTAAATGAGGTACGCTGCAAATGGTTTAAGAAAGTATCCCAGACGCTTCTGTATCTGCCCCATTTCCTTTCCTGGGTCATTATAGGCGCGCTGGCTTACCAGCTCTTCAGCATGAGCGGAGGCGTGGTAAACATACTTATACAGAATATGGGGGCAAGCCCTGTACCATTCCTTCAGGATGATGCATGGTGGCTCGTATCGTACATATTGATCGGTGTGTGGCAGTCAATGGGATGGGGAACAATTGTTTATCTGGCGGCTATAACAGGAGTAAATCCTGAGCTGTATGAGGCAGCCAGAGTAGACGGAGCCGGCCGCTGGAAACAGTGCCTGCACGTGACGCTGCCGTGTATCAGAAGCACCATAGTGATTCTGCTGATCATGAATCTGGGCAAAGTGATGCAGGGTTCATTTGAGAGGATTTATGCACTGTCCAACATGAAAGCCACAGAGTTCACGACTACAATACCTGTCCTTGTATACCGCTGGGGCATGGAAGGACTGAAGTTCAGTGAAGCGACTGCACTGGGACTGTTTCAATCTGTGATCGGCCTTGTCTTAGTATTAGGGGCAGATTTCATTTCGAAACGGCTTGGTGAAGAAGGCTTAATATAGGAGGCGGAGTCATGAGTAAAACAAATACAATAGCAGTAAAAAGGAAAAAAGAGTGGACCCCGGCTAAAAGAAAAGACCTGGCTGTAGACATAATCTTCTATATAATACTGACAGTAATATCACTGATGTGCCTCTTTCCGTTTCTGCATGTGCTGGCAAAATCCATAAGTGAGGAGTCATATGTAATTGCCAATAAAGTGGTGCTCTTCCCAAAAGGATTCAGCCTGAGTGCATATCAGAAAGTGTTTGCTGACAGCTCTGTCCTGAGGTCTATGTTTGTAACTATAGTTGTGACAGCGGCATTTACAGTAATTGGCATGTTCCTCACTATCTGTGCGGCCTATGCCCTGAGCAGAAAAGAACTGAAGGGCAGAAAAGTAATGACCTTCCTGATCATGCTTACCATGTACTTTACAGCAGGAACGATCCCGGATTATCTGCTTATGAGCAACCTTCATATGCTGGATACATGGTGGTGCCTGATCCTTCCGCTCTGCTTTGCACCGTATAATCTGCTGATCATGAAAAATAACTTTTCAGCCAGCATACCGGACAGCCTTGTAGAGTCAGCGCTGATTGACGGGGCGGGGCATTTCAAGATACTGGCCAGGATCGTTGTACCGCTTTCCAAGCCTATCATTGCAACAATAGCCCTGTTCTATGCTGTGGGACGCTGGAACGCATATCAGGACGCGCTTTATTATATCAAGCAGCGGACGGACCTGCGGCCTCTCCAGTTAAAGCTCTATTACCTGGTAGTATCCGCACAGGAGTCCTTCCAGGCTGAGGGCGGCGTAGTGGGAGTTATGACAAATCCGGAAGTATTAAAAGCAGCATGCGTTATCTTTGCAACCCTGCCGATCATCTGTGTCTATCCGTTTGTGCAGAAATACTTTGTACAGGGAGCTATGATCGGGGCAGTAAAAGAATAGGATATTTGAACTGTTTTTTTGGGGCTGCACTTAAACAAGAATGGTTGGTGAAAACCAGAGTTACATAAAATCCTGGGCGCTCCCATGGGAGCTGCCCGAATAAAATGAAAGGAATGTGAGTTTTATGAGAAAAGGAAGAATGAAAAAGGGGACATCAGTAGTGCTTACAGCGGCAATGGCCTTAACAGCGTTATCAGGCCTTGGAGCTCCGGTAAAGGCAGAAGCAGCAGATGCAGGCGGTTCATATACCGATTATTCAGAGGGGTTCCCGGAGACTGTAACGATCCAGATACCTGTTTATGACAGGGCCTTTGAGGGATGGAACGTTACGGATAACTACTATACGAAGTGGATTCAGCAGGAATTCGGAGATAAATATAACGTAAAAGTAGAATATGTGGCCATCGGGCGTACTACAGAGGTACAGGACTATATGCAGCTGATTGCGGCGGGAAACGCTCCTGATATTATCTTCCACTATGATATGCCCCAGGCAGTGAACTACTACAGCCAGGGAGCTATGCAGGCGCTGGATCTGGATGAGATAGCATATTATGCACCTGATTATTTTGCCAGCATGGGTGATACCATCCAGAAATACGGTCAGATGGATGGAGAGAATGTATTCTTCTTCGCAGAGCGCGATGCGATCTATTATAATTGGGTTACCCTTATCCGCCAGGACTGGCTGGATGCCGTAAACATGGAAATGCCCACAAACAGGGAGGAACTCAATAACGTACTGGCTGCATGGAAGGATGCGGGCCTTGGCCAGTGGAGCGAGCAGCTTATCCAGAAGAGCTTTACTTATGAATATCCGTTCTTTGATGAGGGCATCACTGATGAAGAATATGCTCTTTATCTGGACCTGAATGTGGCGCCTCTCACCTGGAAGCCGACAGAAGATTTCCTGCGTGCATGGAATAAAGAGTACAATGAGGGACTTATTGATCCTGAATTTTATCTGAATGTAGAAGAGCCGGATGCCAAAGCAGATTTTGTATCTGGAAAATCAGGAGTTTTCTCATTCTATATCAATAATTCCACAGATGTCATCACGTCACTGCTGGCAAATGATCCTGATGCCAAGGTGTCAGTTATGAATCCGGCAGCCAAGAGCCCCACAGGCAAGAGCTACTATTATGAATATCCGCCTTACGGCATGATAATGGGAATCAATAACACAACTACTGATGAAGAGAGAGCAGCAGTGTGGATGTTCCTGAACTGGATGGCACAGCCTGAGAATCTTTTCTGCCTCCAGAATGGTGTGGAAGGTGAGAATTATACACTGGATGAAAGCGGCATCGCAGTACCAGTGGCTGATTTTGCAGGAGAGTCCAAATTATCTCAGAACAACAACAAGGATTACTGGTGTCTCGTAGCTGAAGTTGCAACATACGGGGACGAGGAAAAGAACTATCAGGCTAATCTGCGCACACTCGCTCCGGCCGGATATGAAGACCTGATCCAGCAGTCTTATGATTACGACCAGGCTAACAGAGAATACGGCGTTGTGACACCGATCTTTACAAAGACAGTTGAGTCTTCAACCGAATATGCATCTGATCTGAATGCAATGTGGCAGGAGTTCTATGTAGATCTTGTTACATGTTCCACAGACGAATTCGATCAGAAGTATGCAGATTACTGCCAGGAATATTTAGACGGCGGTTATCAGGCGATCCTGGATGAAAAACAGGCTCTGCTCGATGAGGGAAGCTATATCGCAGAATAAAAAATAAAGGACTGGGAAAAGGCTGCTGCATATCCGCAGCGGCCTTTTCCTGAATAAATGAGGTGCAATTATGGCGGGACTTGAATTTGATAAAAAAGAGATAGAAGACCTGATAGAAAAGATCGCAGTGCGGACCATGCGCATGGATATGACGTGGGACTGGCCCTGCGGCGTGGCATATTATGGGATCAGCAGGGCCTTTGAAGTGACAGGCAGCGAAAAATATCTGAACCTGATGAAAGACAGGATTGATGAATATATGGAACTGGGCCTTCCTGTCTGGACAGTGAACACATGTGCCATGGGGCACTGCCTGATTACTTTGTATGAGGCCACCCAGGATGAGAAATACTGGGAAGTGGTGATGAGCAAGGTGGATTATATCAGAAACCACGCCCTGCGGTTTGGCGATTCTGTGCTGCAGCACACAGTGTCGTCAAAAAATGATTTTCCGGAGCAGGCCTGGGCTGACACACTGTTTATGGCTGCATACTTCCTGCTGAGGGTGGGTGTTAAGCTTAAGGATGAAGAGCTGATCAACGATGCATTGAATCAGTATTACTGGCATATCAAATACCTTCAGGACCAGGAGACAGGGCTTTGGTACCACGGCTACAATAATATCACAAAAGACCATATGTCCGGCTTTTACTGGGGAAGGGCAAACGCCTGGGCGTCCTATACTATGTCCCGGGTGGGCAGCATACTGCCGGAATGCTACCTGTATCCCAAATATATGGATATAGTAGGCTCTCTGGAAGAACAGCTGGCGGCCCTGAAGCTCCTCCAGACAGAGAACGGGCTGTGGCGCACTATCCTGGATGATGAGGAATCATATGAAGAGGTATCTGCATCCTGCGGGATAGCTGCAGCTATGCTCCAAAAGGGGAATCCTCTGCATATTAAATATATCAGCCGTGCGGTAAAAGGGATAACAGGCCGCATAAGTCCTGACGGCCGCGTTCTGGATGTATCAGGGGGGACGGCAGTTATGAAGGACAAAGAAGGATACAGGAATATTTCAAAAGACTGGATACAGGGCTGGGGACAGGGTCTTGCGCTCACATTCCTGGCAGGCGTGCTGGACTGTGGAAATTCCAGGAACGACGGGGCGCTGTAACAGTAACCAATAACAGGAGGAGAGCAGTATGACGGGGATGGCTAAAGGAAGCTTTACTCTTCCGGGAGAAGCCGGTTATGAAGATTTGACATTAAGGATGGCAAAAAAGTGGGGGGCTGACGTGATCCGTGACAGTGACGGAACGGTTTTGTCAGATGACATTACAAAAGCCGGCTACGGCATTTATTCCACTGTCTGCATTATCAGGGACCATAATAAATGGGCAGCAAAACACCAGGATAAGCTGCAGCAGACTTTTCTGGTGACTCAGCCTGAGGTGGCTGTTGACGAGATCCTGAGTATCCACCTGCTGGATAACTATTTTAAAGAACAATTCAGATTAAATACGAGTGAAGAGGCTCTGCGCTTCTGGGAAGTCTACGACAGGACTACTAAAGAGAAGCTGCCGGGCGGACGCTGGATACTGGAAAAAGAAGCGGGAAATGTAGTGATCCAGGAAGCTGTTCCTTTCCATACATATACAGTCAGCTTTCTCGCTTACCGGATCTGGGAAGAAATCTCCATGTATAACCATGTGACTAACCACTGGGAGAAGGAACATCTGATGCCGGTAGACCCCAGATCGGAGGAAGCCCGGGAGTATCTGTATACATGGATGGACAACTGGTGCAGGGAGCACCCTGATACCACGGTAGTGCGTTTCACTTCCATGTTTTATAACTTTGTCTGGATATGGGGGGACAGTGAGAAGAACCGCAGCCTCTTTTCGGACTGGGGATCCTATGACTTTACAGTAAGCCCCAGGGCATTGGAGGATTTTGAAAAAGAATATGGCTATGGGCTCTGCGCTGAAGACTTTATCAATCAGGGAAAATTCCATGTGACTCATATGCCCCCGGGAAAACGCCAGCTGGATTATATGGAGTTTACGAACAGATTTGTGGCAGAGTTCGGAAAAAAACTGGTTGACCTGGTGCATAGCTATGGCAAGCAGGCTTATGTGTTCTATGATGACAGCTGGATTGGTGTTGAACCGTACAGCAGCCTGTTTCCCAAGTTCGGGTTTGACGGCCTTATAAAATGTGTATTCTCCGGTTATGAGGCAAGGCTCTGCGCAGGAGCTGATGTCCCGGTCCATGAGCTGAGGCTCCACCCGTATCTGTTTCCTGTGGGCCTGGGAGGAACCCCTACATTCTCTGAGGGCGGGAATCCCACACTGGATGCCAAAAAGTACTGGATCAGCATACGCAGGGCGCTGGTAAGACAGCCGGCAGAACGTATCGGGCTGGGAGGCTATCTGCATCTGGTGGAAGATCATCCGGATTTCTGTGACTATATTGAGGAGCTGGCAGATGAATTCAGGAAGATAAAAGAGATGCATGAACATGGGGATGTGTATAATATCCCATGCAGGGTGGCGGTCCTCCACAGCTGGGGAAAACTGCGTTCCTGGACTTTGTCGGGACATTTCCACGAGACATATATGCATGACCTGATCCATATAAATGAAGCTCTCTCAGGACTTCCTGTGGAAGTCAGCTTCATCAGCTTTGAGGATGTAAAGGCAGGGGCGCTTGAACAGGCGGATGTGGTGATTAACGCGGGAAGGGCAGGCACTGCCTGGAGCGGCGGTGATGCATGGAAAGATGAGGAACTGGTTGTAAAGCTCCAGCAGTGGGTCTACAGGGGAGGAGTATTCCTGGGAGTGGGCGAGCCGTCCGCAGCCGGGGGCAGCCAGTATTATTTCAGAATGGCCCAGGTGCTGGGAATAGACATGGATACAGGCGCGAAAGTATGCCACGGCAGGTGGCAGTATGAGATTGATAAGGGGCTGCAGAATACTTTAATGCCAGCCAAAGCTTCAGTGCCCCAAAAGGACTACCTGTATCTCACTGACGGCAGGGCGAAAGTCCTGGAAGAAAAGAACGGCCTTCCTGTATTTACAGTGAATGAATTCGGAAAAGGGAAGGGGATCTATCTGTCCGGCTTTAAGGCGGATAACGCCAATACAAGGATGCTTCTTAATATCCTGCTGTATGCGAAGGGGACAAATTCCGGGCAGAATTATATAACCGATAATGCAGATGCTGAATGCGGGTATTATCCGGCAGATAAAATGCTGGTGGTCCTCAATAACAGCCAGGATGAAGTACATACTGCTGTAAAGACGGAAAATGGTAAAAAGAACTTTATACTAAAGCCTTATGAGACGCAGATCACTCATATATAGGCTATAAAAAGCCGGTCCGGATAAAAGGGCCGGCCTTTTGTTTGTATTAGCCTTGCATTTCTTCTCTTAATTTAGTAAACTAGGAGTAATACATTATTAGCTGCGGATACAGGAGATAAGAATGGAAACTCCATATATATTGTTTCAGGCAGGAAAAATAAATTTCCTGGTATTAATGGAATATGTTGATGTGATAGACAGGGCGGGCAGCGTAAGCAGCCAGAATATACCCGTGTATGATTTTGCAGGGATATGCGGCCTGAAGAAAAACGGGGGCAGAAGCAGCTATGCGCTGCTCATGCACACAGACAGCTGCAGGTTCGGGATCGTGTCCGATAGGGTAGTGGATGTGGTGAATATCAGTGATGGGGATATACTGTCACTGGAAGGCCCCGCACTGTGGGAAAAGAACAATTATCTGGCTGGGGTGGTCTGGACGGGAAATCCGGAACCGCCGGCTATGTATTATATAGATGTGCCGTCACTGTATGAGAGGGTCTCCTCAAGTGAGCCGGATTACTGGTTCTGAGGATATGCCGGCAGATTTAAATCAATGAAAAGAGAGTAATAACATGTGGGATGACAGAGTATGCCGGGGGATCGATCCTCTGACAAAACTATGGACAGAAGACGCCGCGAAAGAACTGATAGAGGATTATTCAAGAGACGGAAAAGAATATGAGGGCGACGTGCTTTATATGATTTACCTGGAGGGCTGGGAGAATTTTAAGGAAAGGGCCAGTCTTGAGACAGGGAATTCAGTACTGCGGCAGGTCGCCTTTCTGTTGGAAAAATTGTACAGAAGGCCTGATGTCACCGCCAGGGCGGGGGAAAATGCTTTTATCGTGTATGAGCTTGGATGCAGGTCTGTAAAAGAAGCTTCTGAGAGAGCGGAGGAGCTGTGTGCCGGCCTCAGGCGGATCAGATTTTTTGAGGATGAGAAAAACGGCGTGAATATCAGGACCGGGGCCGTGTGGTGCCGGGGAGAGATAAGAGAATACAGTACTCTTGTCAGGGCTGCGGGATATGCCGTAAAATGTGCCGCTGAGAAGGGAGAATATGTAAAGGCCATAGCTGAAAGCAGCTTCTTAGAAGAGCCGGATGCCGGGTCAGTGGAGATTGGCAGGATCGCGCCCTATGATGTTTTCGGGGGCGAGACAGATATCGAGTTTATAACTGAACTTACAGACATGCTGTTTCTGTGTGAGGATGCGGCAGTGGGGATTGAGATGTCAATGGAGAGGCTGTGCCTGTATTTCCAGGCTGACAGGGCATGCGTCATGGAATTGTCCACAGACAGGAAATATTTTGAGACTGCATACGAATATCACACAAACAACCTGAGGGTAAAAAATGATAATCTTTTCCGTATCCCCACCTTTTTTGTGAAGGCCTTCAGCCGTAATTTTGATGAGCGGGGACTTTACGTGTGCAACAGCCTTACAGAGCTGGAAAAGGAAAACCGGGTCATAGCTGAGCGTGAGAAGGTTTACGGCACAAAAGCCCTGATGCAGAGCTCTGTTCTGGAGCAGGGAGAGTTCAGGGGATATATCAGCATCTGCGATATGAAGGAAGAGAGGCTGTGGACAAAAAGAGAAATCACCACCTTTCTTATGGCCGGGAAATTGATAGCCGCCAGTATACTGAGGGTGAGATCCCTAGAATATTCACAGCACGTTACATACAGGGATCTTCTTACGGAATCCTGGAACAAAAATAAATTTATCATGGAAGCCGCAAAAAAGCCCCGTAAGCAGGGGATGAAAAGGGCTGTGGTCACATTTGACCTGAAGAATTTTAAAGTAATAAATCAGGAGTTCGGCTATGACATGGGGAATGCGGTCCTGATTGAGATAAGCAATCTTCTGGGAATGTTTATAGAGAAGGACGAGTGTTATGCCAGGATAGAGGCGGACACTTTTGTTCTGCTGTTCTACTACAGGGAAACGTCTGAGCTGGAGGCAAGGGTGGGAAGGCTCCTGAACCATGTGGAGCGTTTATCTGCCAGGCTTGGACTGGTGTTTTCATTTATCTGTATGGCAGGGATCTGCGCTGAAGAGGACGGCAGCATGGAGATCCAGGAGATGATCGAGTGCGCTGATATGGTCAGAAAGTCTATAAAGGATTACCATAAGAGCAGCAGCAGCTTTTTTAACAGAGAGATGCAGCAGCGCCGGGACAGGGAGAAATATATTGCCTCCAGGATGAAGAAGGCTTTGGAGAGCGGGGAATTTTTAGTATACTATCAGCCCCGGGTGGATATCCGCACAGGGGAATATATCAGTCTGGAGGCACTGGCCAGGTGGCAGCCTCCGGGGGAGGCCCTGATCATGCCGGGAGAGTTTATACCGCTGTTTGAGCAGAATGGATTCATCTCGGAACTGGACATGTATGTGTTCGAACAGGTATGCAGGGAGATCCAGGGCTGGATGAGGTCAGGCAGAAAAGTATATCCGGTTGCGGTCAATCTGTCACGTATCCATATAAGGGAAAAACATTTCCTGGAGCATCTGGAGAGCGTATGCCGGAAATATGGAGTGCCTGTGGATTATATAGAGCTGGAGCTGACAGAGAGCGCATTCCTGGATGATCCGGAGGTTATAATGGAATCCGCGGTAAAAATAAAGGAAAAAGGATTTGTGCTGTCTATGGATGACTTTGGGACAGGATTTTCTTCACTGAGTATGCTGAAGGATATCCCTGTAGATATCATTAAGCTGGACCAGTCCTTCTTCCAGAAAAAGATGACAGAAAGGGAGAAGATAATTATCTCCTATGTGATTCAGATGACAAGGGAACTGCAGATAGAAGTAGTATCCGAGGGGATCGAGACAGAAGAACACGAACAGTTCTTAAAGGAGATCGGCTGCGATATTGCCCAGGGCTATCTGTACGCAAGACCGGCGCCGTTAGCGGTGCACGAGGCAAAGCTATGGAAATAAATGAACAGCTGCAGCCGGCGGCAGATGAAAAATATGAAGACAATCAGGAGATACTCTGCATAGAGATACGCAGCGGGGGAAGGAGCAGCCTGCTCCCGGTAGAGCTGGTGGAGGCTGTTATATCTTCCCCGGTGGTGGCGGATATACCGGAGTCAAGAGAGGAAATAATTGGAATTGGCATGTATGGGAGGTGTGTGGTACCATATTACCAATTGTCGGATGAGGCCTGCAGCAATAAAGGCCAGAGGGATATCAGATGCGGCGTCATACTGCGGGGGCAGCAGGGATGTGCAGGGATAGCTGCAGATGAAATATCAGAGGAAAAGAAGGTTCTGACCTGCGAATATGAAGAGCAGATCCCCGAGCATCTGAGATGGATCCTGGGAGGAAATAAGTGTGATAAGACTGGAAGACAGGGAATTTGAGTATATTGTGCAGTATGCAAAGGAAAAATATGGGCTGAACCTGGAAAAAAAGAGAGTGCTTGTGGAATGCCGTCTGAAGGGCGAGTTGGAAAAGCATCACGTTTCTTCATTCAGCGAGTACCTGGTAATGATCTCAAGAGACAGGTCGGGGAAAATGGCTGAGGATATGATAAGCCGTCTCACCACCCATTATACATATTTTATGAGGGAATTTAAGCATTTTGAGCTGATCAGGGATGTGATACTGCCGGAGGTCAGCAGGAAACAGATGCCTTCGGTGTATTCTGTGTGGTGTGCGGGATGTTCAACGGGTCAGGAATGCTACACGCTGGAGATGACGCTGGAGGAATACAGAAAGACAGGCAGCTGGATGCCCGTAGTCATGATGCTGGCAACTGATATCTCAGAGCCTGTGCTGAAGCAGGCACAGAGCGGCATCTATAAGCTGAAGGAGCTGGAGAGCATCCCGCCTGCATGGAGAGAGCGGTACTGTACAGTCGGGCAGGACCAGACCTTTCAGATAAAGGAAGCGCTCAGGACGCCTGTCAGGTTCAGGAAACAGAATCTGAAGGATTATGTGCAGGAAAAGGAACAGTTTGACCTGATATTATGCAGGAATGTGATGATCTATTTTGACACTGCTGATAAGAGAAGGCTTGTAAGGGAACTGGAAAAAAGCCTGCGGCCGGGGGGATATCTGCTGGTGGGGCACTCAGAGCTTCTTCCCAAGGATGAGACATCATTAAATTACGTTGGTTCAGCTGCGTACAGAAAGGAATAAGAGAAATATGGATGTACAGATATTATTTGTAGATGACGCACTTTTCATGAGAAGAGTCATCAGGACAGCACTGAATGAATGCGGGTTTGAAAACCTGCTGGAGGCTGCCGACGGGGATGAGGCGATAAGGATCTACAGGGAGTCCAGGCCCGGTATCGTTCTGCTGGATATTACTATGCCGGGCAAATCCGGTCTGGATGTGCTGGATGAGATAATGAAAATAGATCCTGAGGCTGTTGTGATCATGTGTTCTGCGATAGGGCAGGAAAAGACAATAGAGCAGGCGGTCAGAAAAGGAGCTTCTGACTATATTACAAAGCCGTTCAAGAGTACAAATCTGGCTGGAATCATTAAAAAATACCTGTAGACCGGAAGGTGGGAAAGCTGTGAAGAAAGATACTATGGAAGAAGAGGCAACAGACATATTCCTGGAGATGGGAAATATAGGGACAGGAAGTGCAGTCACAGCCCTGTCCAATATGATCGGAAGGCCCATAAATGAGATATTTCCCAATGTAATGCTGCTGGATTATGACAGGCTTATGGAGATACTGGGCCAGGATGATGAGAGAGTCCTGGGACTTTTATTTCCTGTGTGCGGTGAGATATCGGGACTGCTGCTTTTTGTCTGGAAACAGGATTTTGTTTCAGATATATTTGAATCCCTTCAGGGGACGAAAGCCAGGCTGCAGGATCTGGACGAGGAGAAGCTTTCAGTTATGAAGGAGATAGCTAACATTATGACGTCTGCGTACTTTACGGCGATCTCAAGCTATACGGATAAAAAGATAGAGATACATGCGCCTGCGGTATCTGTGGATATGGCAGGCGCGGTAGTTACAGAGCCGGCCGGTTGGACATCAGGCAGGGGGAAATACATAGTCTGTGTGGAGAGCGGTTTTTACGGACAGGATGAGAAAAAGGCCAGCCATTTGTGTTTTATGATGTATCAGGAGTCAACAGTAGGATTTCTGAAGTCATTGGGGGTGGAGGTATGAATTTGTATCAGATAAGGCCGAATAATCTCGCTGTGGGAAGAGATGAAGATGAGATTATGGCAAAAGCGCTGGGATCAGGCGTAGCTGTATGCCTGTACGATGAAGGCAGCAGGGCGGGAGGAATGGTCTACACCCTCTTCCCGGACAGCAGGACAGACATGAAGCTTCTGGCAGATGAAAAATTAAAGTATGTGGACACGGCTCTTGAATGTCTTACAAAAGAGGTAGAGCAGCTGGGAGCGGAGAGAGAAAAGCTGTGGGCCAAGGTCATCGGCGGTGCCCAGATATTCCGGTTTGCTAATGGGCGGGAGCAGGAGAATATAGGGCGCCGGAATGTGGCGGCTGTAAGGGAGTGGCTGAAGGAGCATCAGATCCCCATAAAAGCTGAGGATACGGGCAACAATTTTGGCAGGACAGTCAGGTTCCGGATGCAGGATGGAAATGTTGAGATAGAACTGGTGAATAAACACAAGTATTATATATAAGTACTGGGATAAGTACGTGAAAGGTCAGTGAGCAGATGAAGGGGAAAGTGAAAGATCTGAAAGTGGGCAGCAAGCTGTTTATGGCTTTTGCTGTTATTGTTTTATTGTATATAGTGACTGTGGTATCGGCAGTTGTGGCTGTGGAGAGCATGTCAGGCTCTTTTCAGGGTTTTTATGACAGCCCGTATCAGATCGTAAGTACAACGAAGGACATGAGGGCGGCTATACAGGGAGTTGGCAGGAACATGCTTGCCATGATGACAAGAAGTGATGATGCTGATAAGGATTATCTGGAGGAAGCACATGAATTTGTCAAGACTGTGGAAGATGGTATCCTGGTATTAATGGAGAAATCTGTAGATACGAAGGATACGGTAGAGGCTCTTAAGGTCCAGCTGAATGAATTAAAGCCGTCCCGGGATAAGGTTTTAGAGCTTCTGGCAGCAAATAATAATGCAGAAGCTTTTAGGGTTTATGAGGAAGAATATGAGGTAAAAGCCAAGGCAGCCAGGGCGTCTTTAAAAGAGATCAGCCAGCAGGCTGCAGTATCAGCTGATAAGTACCTGGAGGAGGCGCACGGTGTTGAAAGCAGGATCGTGACACTGATCATCGTGCTGGCTGTTCTTGTTATCCTGGTGACAACAGTCATATGGATGCTGATCACAAGATCTCTTACGCATCCTATTATAGAGATCCAGAAGGCGGCGAGAAAGATATCCATGGGGGATCTTAAAACAGGGCTGGCATTCAGATCTAAAAATGAGCTGGGAGAGCTTGCAGATAATATCAGAAACACAACAGAAGCCTTGAATACATATGTCACAGAAATAAAAGAGGGCCTTATAGCCATAGGAAGCGGAAAGCTGAATTATACAACAAATGTTAAATTCCGGGGTGATTTTGTCGCTCTGAAGGAAGCAATGGAGCGTATAGCCCAGCTGCTGCGCACATCTCTTCAGCAGATCAGCAGCAGCGCTGAGCAGGTGGCAGGCGGCGCTGAACAGATGTCAAACAGTGCCCAGCTGCTCTCCCAGGGAGCCTCAGAGCAGGCAGGCTCAATTGAGGAACTGGCAGCCAGTATCAATGAGATATCTGACAGCGTAAAGGAGAATGCGGACAATGCAGTGAAATCCAGCCAGCTGACAGATGCGGTGGGCGGCCAGGTGCTGGACAGCAACCAGAGGATGAAAGAAATGATACACATGATAGGGGAGATAAAGAGTAATTCTGATGAGATATCAGGAATCGTGAAGGAGATAGAGGATATTGCCTTCCAGACTAATATACTGGCGCTGAATGCATCTGTTGAGGCGGCAAGAGCCGGAGAAGCGGGCAGGGGATTTGCTGTAGTCGCAAATGAGGTCAGGAGGCTGGCGGCCAAGACCAGCAGTGCATCTAAGATGACTGCAGAGCTGGCGGCCAAGACTTCTGCTGCTGTCAGCGAAGGGATGCTCACTGCGGATGAGACGGCCCAGTCACTTATGAAGGCTGTGGACGGCATGCAGGATGTCAACGGCATGGCCGACCGCATATCAGAGGCATCGGTCCAGCAGGCGGATGCTGTTACACAGGTCAGGAAAAGTATAGAGCTGATCTCAGAGATCGTGCAGGGGAATTCTGCTACTTCTGAGGAGAGCGCTGCCGCAAGTGAAGAGCTGTCCGCCCAGGCTCAGCTGTTAAAGAGCATGGTAGAGCAATTTGAGATCGATTAAACAGTTAAAAATTAACTGAAAAATAAATGTGGTAAAGGAGCTGTGAAGCCATGGATGAAAAAATACTGATAGTAGATGACGCGCTGTTCATGCGCGTAAACTTAAAGAGGATACTGACAGAAGCCGGTTATAAAAATCTGCTGGAGGCAGAGAACGGGGAAGTGGCATGCCGGCTTTATGAGACGGAGAAGCCGGATCTTGTGCTAATGGATATATCCATGCCTGTCATGGATGGCATAGCGGCGCTGAAAAATATAAGGAAGCAGGATAACACAGCAGTTGTGGTAATGTGTTCGGCAGTGGGACAGGAGGCAATGATCATGGAGTCCGTGGAGAACGGAGCCATGGAATTTATTGTAAAGCCCTTCAAAGGAGAACAGATAGTGAGCGCTGTGAAAAATTGCCTGGAAAATTCGAGGGGATGATACAGTATGGTAAATTATTCAGAATTAGATGACACTGCCCAGGACCTGTTAAGAGAGATTGGGAATATCGGTACGGGGAATGCTGTGACTGCGCTTTCATCTATGGTGGGGCACAGCTTTAATGTGGAACTTCCCCAGGTCAGGATCATTAACTACAGGGAGGCCCCGGAATTACTGGGAGGTGCAGAGACATTCCAGACAGGGATACTTCTTGAGATAGGGGGTGAGCTGTCAGGAATGTTCATGTTCCTGCTGAACGAAGAATTCTCCAAGGTAATGCTGGATGCGCTCCTGGGACCGGGAGACTGGGACCCTGTCAATATGGATGAAATGTGCAGGTCGGTTATCTGCGAAGTCGGAAATATAGTGTGCTGTTCCTATGTAAATGCACTTGCCAGGCTGATGGGCATCAAAATAGAAGTCTCAGTGCCTGATATCTGCAGCGATATGGTGGGGGCGCTGCTCAGTGTTCCAATGATTCACTTTGCCAACCTGAGCGATGAGCTTATGCTGATAGAGAACAGGTTTTTCACTGACAAAACGGCTTTTACCGGACATGTGCTGTTCCTTCCGGAGATGGAGTCACTTGAAAAAATGTTTTCACTTCTTGGTATATGATATGGATAAAACAGTAGTAGGAATTGCGGAAGGGAAAGTAGTAAGGTCTCCCGGGGAGCTTATCACATACGCGCTGGGCTCCTGTGTGGGTATCTGCCTGTATGACAGGACCTGCAGCGTGGCAGGGATGGTCCATATACTCCTGCCATATAAGAAGACAGCCGTGAATCAGAGTAATCCCTATAAATTCGCGGATACAGGGATAATAGCGCTGGTAAAGGATATGGAACGGTGCGGTGCAAATGTCAGGCGTATGACGGCAAAGATCGCAGGCGGGGCGAAGATGTTTGAACGGTCAGATACATTTAAAGGCGAAGTGGATGAAACACAGATCGGGCAGAGAAATGTAGAGGCTGTCAGAGAAGTATTGAGAGAACTGAGGATACCCATTATAGCGGATGATACAGGAGACAGGCTGGGAAGGACAATTACCTTCTCGGCAGAGACAGGACAGCTGACGGTCAAGACAGTCAGGTGGGAATGGAAAAAGCTGTAGTGGAAGCAGGAGGAGTATATGGAAACAGCAAAGAAGCAGACGGTATTAATAATTGATGACAGCATCCTTGTCTGCGAGCAGATAAAACATATTATGAAAGAAGAAAATATCGTCATCAGAGAGGCCCATACCGGCAAAGAGGCAGAGCAGGAGCTGGATAAATGTCAGCCCGACGTTATACTTCTGGATGTAGAGCTTCCGGATACAAAGGGATATGAGCTGTGTGAAAAAATAAAGAATAAGTATAAGAGCAGCGCCTCTGTTATTTTTATTACTGCAAAAAGCGGAGATACTGATGTTGACCTGGGATTTTCTCTGGGGGCCAGCGACTATATAAGGAAACCTTTCCGGCCGGCGGAGATGAAATCCAGGATAATGGTCCAGCTGCAGAACAAGCTTCAGAAGGATGAGCTGGATAAAAAGTACCGTGAGCTGCAGAACAATGTGGAGCAGCTGAATTATATAGCCTTCAGGGATGTGCTTACAGGCCTGTATAACAGGCGCTATGTAAAAGATGATCTGATGAAGGACATAGATATGCATGAACCGGGGGTAGTCGGAAATTATATCATTATGGCCGATGTAGACGATTTTAAGAGTGTAAATGATAAATACGGACATGAGGCCGGGGACGAGGTACTCATCTGCATATCGGGCATTATGGAGGAAGTATGCAGAAGGCATAAGGTGATTCGCTGGGGCGGCGAAGAATTCATGATGGTCCTGTTTGCCGTGACAAGCGAGGAAGCATTTGGAATAAGTGAACAGATCAGGACAATGGTGGAGGGCTTCAGTCTCACACATGGAGATCAGACATTCTCATGTACATTGACTCTGGGCCTCTGCCGCTATGATGAATCAAGGAGCCTGGACAATAATATAGAATGTGCTGACAAAGCTCTCTATGAAGGAAAAAGAAGCGGTAAAAACCGCAGTGTCTGGTACACCCAGGATTCAGAAGCGGGGATGAAAGATGAGTTACTTTGATGAAGATTCGCAGGCAATGCTGGATGTATTTCTGCTTGAGACAGGACAGCTGTTAGAAAAGCTGGAAGAGATTCTGATCGAGGCAGAAAAAAATAACAGCCTGGAAGGGGAAGATATCAATACCATCTTCCGTATCATGCATACTGTCAAGAGTTCCGCAGCCATGATGGGGCTGGACAGCCTGTCTGACGTGGCCCACCGGCTGGAGGATTTATTCTCTGAGCTGCGTGACGGTAGCGGCCCTCCGGGAGGGAATAAAAGACAGCTGTTTGAGGTATTATTTGAGGTTGCCGATTTTATCCGGGATGAGATGGGAAGGATGCGGGATGAGAATTATGAGCCTTCAAATATGGACAGGATCCAGGAGAGAATAGCAGATTATCTTACAGAGGAAAATAGTGGTGGAGGCTCCGGAGGGGAACAGGAGGAGACGCCCGAAGAGCGCGCCTTTCTGAGCCGCGAGGGGGACTTTCTGCATATCAGATTCGAGCCTGGCTGCAGGATGGAGAATATCCGCGCATTTATGCTGATGCGCAGGCTGAAGAGTATCTGCCCGGAGGTGGAGACACTGCCTGCCAGGCTGGAGAATAATCCTGAGGCGGCTGAGCAGATAAAGCAGAGAGGCCTTTTGATCAGGGTAGAGCCGGGAAAGGCTAAAGCAGCACAAGAGGCACTTTGCGGAGGCGCATTTGTATTGTCCTGTGAGAAGCTCACGCCGGAGTGGCCGGAACAGAAAGAACAGGGACAGCAGTATAAAGATGTCCCATCAGGTGAGGCGGCAGAAGGTGACAGCAGGGCATCGTCACCTCCATTTCAGGAATCTGAATTTGTAGATGTGCGTGTGGACAGGCTGGATGAACTGCAGTATCTCTCGGGAGAGCTGCTGGTAATGATGTCCTCTTTTTCAAATGAGCTGCAGTTAAAGGGGCAGGAGGAGCTGGAAGAGAAGTACTGCCGCCCTGTCAGGCAATATCTGGATGAGCTGGGAAATACTGTCCTGAACATGAGGATGGTACCCATTTCCCGTATACTCCCAAAGCTGCGCAGGGTACTGAGAGATATCTGCAGGGACCAGCAGAAGGAAGTGGAACTGGAGGCCGCCGGACAGGATACGGAAGCAGATAAAAATATAGTAGACCAGCTGTATGAGGCAGCGATGCATATCGTCAGAAATTCTGTAGATCACGGCATAGAGCCTCCCGGGGAGCGCAGACGTCTCGGAAAGCCTGAGAAAGGGACTGTGCAGCTGGCCGCTCAGAGCAGAGGAGACGAACTTGTAGTCAGGATCAGCGATGACGGCAGGGGAATGGATATAGAGAGCCTCAGGGAAAGGGCAAGGGAAAAACACCTGTTTACAAGACCGGAGGAAGAGTACACGGAGGAGGAGATCCTGGACTTCTGTACTGTTCCCGGATTTACTACAAATGATGAGGTGAACAAGTACTCCGGCCGGGGCGTGGGGATGGATATTGTTAAAAAGCTGGCCCTGAGGGCAGGGGGGCATCTGAAAATAGAGAGCGCAAAAGGAAAGGGTACTTCTGTAATCATCTATCTGCCCCTCACACACACTATTGTGGAAAATATTCTCTTTAAGTCGGGAGGACACTTGTTTTCCATGCCATTCTACCAGGCGGAACGTTTTTTTGAATACGGGGAGATAAGCCAGAACATACACACTGATCATCAGGGGGCAAAGGTGCTTGTATATGAAGATAAGGTAGTGCCGGTCATTGATGTGGCCAAAGTGTATGGGCTGGAGGCGGAAAGCACAGAAAAAGTTGTTTTATATGTAAAAGGCTCAAAGAGAGAGGCCTGCCTGCTGGCCGATGAGGTGCTGGGACGTGAGAAGCTGCTGCAGAAGCTGCTCCCCAAGATGCTGGGCGCAAAGTTCAGATCCAGGACGGGGATGAACGGCTGCTGTGTCATGGGAGACGGAGGCATATGCATGGCATTGGATGCTGACAGCTTTATCCAGTGCGCTGTGCCGGAGACGGCAGATGAGGAGGAGAGCGATGGAAAATGGGAATAGTAAAGAACTGCTTTGTTTTGCCGGAAAAGGTGTGACATATGCGGTGGAATTTTCAGAAGTCATCGAGATCTGCACTCATATAAAGGCAGAGAAGATCCCCTGCCTGCCTGAATATTTCTGCGGGATCTGCCATTATAAAGGCAATATAATCTCCATCGTAGCTATGGACAAGTCAGGTGCTGTTCCTGCCAAAGATACCTTGGGCGGTCAGGATAAAGGCGGACATGATAATGTGGTTATTGTAGTCGATTCCGGACAGTATCAGTTTGGCATCAGCATTCAGGGCGAGCCATGGATAAGCACTGTTGACGGCAATAAGATCGAAGATATCAGGGAGAGTCTCGTCCCTGATAAATGGAAGGAAAAAGCGGTGTACAGGACAGAAAGCGAAGTAATATGCCAGCTGGATCTGGCAAAGTCTTCGGAAGCCCTTGCCAGCCAGTGAAAAATGCAGTGTCCTGGCTGGATGACAGAGCTTCATATTCCTGACCTGCACTGAGGCCTCATTAGGATCATGGATAGATTTTTTTAAAATATTTCTGGTATTCAGAAGCAGTGCGTCCGTGGTATTTCTTAAAAGCACGGTCGAAAGTTTTTATATCGTGATACCCCGTAAGAGCGCACACGCTGGATACGGGGTATCCTTTTCGGAGAAGCTCGCAGCATTTTCCCATTCTGTATCCTGTAAGGAACTGATAGGGGGTGCTGCCTGTTTCTTTTTTAAATTTCCGGATAAAATGTTCAGGAGTATAGCCGAACTGCCTGGCTGTATCTGAGATGCTGATATCTTCACTGAAATGCACGCACAGATAGTCCAGCACGGGAGAAAAGGCAGGGTCCGGTTTTTCCAGGCAGCCCATCTGGTACAGGTCCTGTATAAATATTTCAGCACAGTGGCTGAGGCTGGCGGCGGGCGGATAAGCTTCCTCCATAATGCAGCGCATCAACGAGAAGAGCAGCGCCTGCTTTTGTGTATAAGGTATTGAAAGGAGCTCTTTGACGAGGACTGGATAGATATTCATATGCAGCCAGGTGCAGTGGGTGTCTGTACCAGGCGCCGGCTTCATGGTGAAAGGAGCGTGGGAGGGAAGGATATAGACGGCTTCCGTATCCAGGGCGCATGACATGGCGGTATCAGAATAGCAGATACTGCCTGATGTGAGATGATAGATTCTTATATAGCTGCAGTTGGACTTCTCTGTCACGGACCATGAACTGTCAAGCTCCGTATTTCCCCAGGCTAATAATTCCATAGACTTTTCCTCCTCTGCGGCATGCCCCCTCTGGCGAGTCTCTTTTGGTACACCTCTTTTGATGCGCCGGTATACAGACAGTATAGCACATATTCTGCAGATATCAATATTTGCGTACTATAGATCAGTATATTAGGGTGAATAAATCAATTAAAGTGATATAATTTGATATAGATATCAATTCATGCAGATATTGTGCAACATACAAAATGTATTGGCAAAGAAGGAGGATATGTATGAGACAGGAGGAAATACAGCTGCTGCGGGAGCTGGCAAAAGAAAAGCTGCAGATTTCCATGGATGAGAAAAACCTTGAGAACAGGGAATTGTGGATATGTACAAATGACCTGCATATGAAAAAACCCCCGGTGTATATTGATGAGATATGCTGGAATGAGATGAATGTGGACCAGGAGCTGACTCTTCAGACAGAGGATGAATTCTGTAGAAAGCTGGAGCTGGAGCTTAGAAAGGAGATCTATCTGTGGAAACATATGCCTGGAAATATGGTAGTGAATCCATATATAGACTGTCCTGTCACTGTCAGGGGAGGAGAGTTTGACGATGCATTTGGGATCTCTGAGAGTGTCACGACTGTGCAGGCGGATAAGACAAGCGCTATAAAGTCCCGCCATTTTAATATCCAGATCAGGGGTGAAAAAGACATTGAAAAGATCATGGATCCTGTTGTCACAGTAGATGAGAAGGACACTTCAGATAAACTGGAAAAGATGCAGACAATATTTGGAGATATACTGGATGTAAGGCTGTGCGGCGAAAGGGGAAAGTGGTTTACGCCCTGGGACTATCTGATCAGGCTGACAGGGGTGGAGCCTGTCTTGTATGATCTCATAGAGAGGCCGGAATATATAAAGGCGCTTGTAAGAAGATTTACAGATGCATCCTTAAAGCTGATGGAGCAGTATAATGAACTTGGCCTTTGGGCATCAAACAACAATAATACCCGGGTTGGTTCGGGCGGATATGGTTATACTGACATGCTGGCAGCTCCGGAGGGGCTGGACAGGAACGCTTCTGCAAAGCAGCTGTGGGGATGCGGGAACGCCCAGATATTTTCCACGGTATCAGAGGAGATGCACTGGGAATTTTCCCTTGAAGAAGAGATAAGGTGGATGAGTCATTTTGGGCTGAACTATTATGGCTGCTGTGAACCGCTCCACTATAAAATGAATATCCTGAAAAAGATCCCGAATCTGAGAAAAATATCCGCAAGCCCATGGTGCAGGATCAGACAGATGGCTGAAATGGCCGGAAAGGATTATGTCATGTCATGCAAGCCAAGCCCGGCTATATTTTCAGGGGGCTCCTTCCATGAGGAGACAGCCCGCAGGGATGTCAGAAAGATCCTGGAAGAATCTCAGGGGTGCAGCATTGAGATTGTCTTAAAGGATCTGAGTACTGTAGATTATAAACCGCAGAACCTGTGGAGATGGAATGAGATCGCCAGAGAAGAGATAGACAGGATGTATGGCTGATAAGCGGAGAATCAATACAGTGTAAATACAGAGAATAGGACTGTATATATAAAAAGGGCTGCAGTAAAATGTAATGGACTCATTTTACAGCAGCCTGCGTTTTTACAGAGGATATTAATCCTGTTTTATCAGATACAGGGACTTGAATTCATCCGGCAGTATTGGCCTGGAAATATAGAACCCCTGGATGGTATCTGCGTTGATGTCCAGGACAGCGCTCAGCTCCTCCTTCTGTTCTACGCCCTCCACACATACCGTGATGCCTACGCTGTGACAGAGCTGTATAACTGCATTGATAAAGCTGCGGTTGAAGGAATTGACATGGATGGAGGAGATAAACAGCCTGTCTATCTTTACAATGTCGGCCGGAGACTGGGCCAGCATCCCCAGGGAGGAATAACCGGTGCCGAAATCATCCATGGCAAGACGGATATTCAATTCCCGGAGCTGACGGAATGTCTCAGCGAGAGAATTCATCTCTGTGACAAAACAGCTCTCAGTCAATTCTATTACAATATGTTTTGAATCAAGGCCTATCTCATCAAGAGTGCTTTTTATGAATGGGATAAGCTGGTCGTCCAGTATCTGTATGTAGGAGATATTTATATTCATCACAAAATCCGGATTATATTTCAGCCACTCACGGCAGGTCCTGGCAGCGTTTTGTATCACCCATCTGCCTACCTGATTGATCAGGCCCATAGTTTCCAGAATAGGGATAAATTCATCAGGCCCCACATTCGGGCAGTGGCTGTTCTGCCATCTGAGAAGGGCCTCGGCCCCGTTGACCTTCATAGTCCTGGCATCTGTCAGCGGCTGGTAGACAAGGTAAAAGCCTTCCATACCTGAGATAAGGCTGTTCTGCAGCTGGTCTGCTATGGACAGCTGGCGCATCTTCTCCTGGATCAGTTCCTGTGAAAACAGGGTACACATATTTTTGCCCTTATATTTGCTGGCTTCCAGGGCGCTGGACGCAAATTTGATCAGATCCAGGTAATTATCCCCATCTTTCCCTATCATGGCTATACCGCCGGAAACTGTGCAAAAATAGCTGATATCATCCACCTCATGCTGGCGGTTGCAGTAGGCGTGGATCTTTTCGTACAGATCTAATATCATGTCAGTATCCGCATCAGTATATACGATAGCGAAGCTGTCACCGTCAAAGCGGTACATTTCCGCCTGTATCGGCAGCAGGGACTGGACAGTCTGTGCGAACTGTCGGAGTACAGCGTCCCCGAATATATGATCATTTAATTTATTTATATGTGAAAAGTCATCCAGCCCCAGGAGCAGTATTCCGCCCTCCTCCTGATTCTCGATCAGTGTGTCCACCTTGCCTTTACAGGAAGTTTCAGTGAAAAGGCCTGTTATATTGTCAATCTTGCCTCTTGAGCCGAGATTGGTAACGATCCCGGCAAACATCAGAGGAACACCATTTTCATCTCTTTTCAGAAGTCCCCGGCAGACTACCCAGATATACTCATTGCTGCGGTTTCTGATCTGGTATTCTACATTGTGCTCGTCTGTATCCCCGTTCATCATAGTTTCTATGGATTTATAATATCTTTTCTGGTCACGTTCATGTATCAGATTTCCCCACAAAGGAATCAGCCCTTCAACAAGCAGGCCGGGGAGATCGAAATCATGATACATATTCTCTGATACAAGAGAAGTATCATTTGACATATTAACAATATAGATATAGTCGTCCGTGCTGTTTGTAAGAGCATCATAAAACAGATAAGGGTCTATTGAAAAACTCTGAAAAATTTCTTTTTTGATCATTGCATACTTCCCCCTTTCTTTTCCGGAAGAAAAGAAAATCTGATTAATTAAGCATAGCATTTAATTCATAAAAATACAAGTATGACACTGAAGAATTGTGCCCGCACCATACCGGGCGATGCACAGAAGAGGATGGCACCTTAGAATAGCTAAATAAGAAAAAATATGCTACTATGGAAAAAAGGGGGGATTTATGTTGGCAAAAGGCGTTTTGTTTGGCGTGAAGACAAAGATGATCCTGACATTTACCATATGCATCATTATTCCGGGCATAGTTTTCTTCGTCTTTTTTCTTCAGAGCTATTCATCTTATGTGCTGGATAATGTGATTGAGAATAAAGAGAATATCATGAAAGAGGCCCAGAAAAACATGGAGTTCAGGTTTGAGGCATATAAAAATACATCCATGACACTCTATTATAACGAAGCTATGAAGGCGTATATCAATCAGGAGGAGTATGCAGAAGAAAATCCTCTCGTGAATCAGTTTTTGAGCAGTATTGTAAATTCTGACAGGTATATTGCCGCCGCCGTGCTCCGTCTGGGGGACAGGATCTATGGAAGCGGTTACAGCTATCAGAATCTGGAGGATTATTTTGTGCGCCATGAACAGGATATACTCGCTCAAAAAGGCCGGGCCATGTGGAACCCCACGGAGGTCATGACGGCTTCTTATAACCAGACCCCTGATAATTTCTCTCTTGGCAGAGCAGTCAATTCAGAATTACACAATGTGGGTTCTTTCTGGATCTTTTTTTCCAGTGAGATATTCAATAATATATTTAAAAACAGTATCTTTCACGAGGAAAGTACGGATTACTACATGATATCTGAAGACTATCAGATCATTACAAGCAGTAATAAAGAAATGACCGGAAGCAGGGGGGAGGAGGGACTGTGCAGGAGAGCCTGGGAAACAGGGAATGGAAATTTTCTGTATGAGGACGAAGGTTCCGGCAAGGAGAAAATTGTAGTATGTTCTTATTCGGATATGACAGACTGGCTTTTGATTACTGTCACAGATAAAAGCACAGCTTTTAAGGATGTCACTGAAATGAAAAAGGCTTCTGTCATCATAGGAAGTCTGTATGTGCTGTTTATCCTCATTGCTTATTGCTTCTTCTCAAAAGAGTTTTTCGGGCCCATGAAGAAGCTGAGCAGGAAACTGTACAATGTGACGGAGCGGAAGTTTGAAAAGATCGAAGAGACGGGCAGGACAGATGAGATGGGAATGCTCATGAACAACTATAATTATATGGTAGATGAGATACAGGCCCTGATAGAGAACATCAGAGAAGAGGAGAAGGCGAAGAATGAGGAAAAGATGAAGGTGCTGTCCATGCAGATCGGCCCCCATTTTATTTATAATACCCTGAACACAATTAAGTGGATGGCTGTGGTGAACAGGCAGGATAATATAAAAAGGATGGTTGAGTCCCTTGTAAAGCTGATGATGAGCGTCACCTACAATAACAGCGAAGAGATTACGCTAAAGGAAGAAAAGGCTCTGCTGGAAAGCTATGTTTACATACAGAAAATGAGGTTTACTAATTTTGATGTCGAATATGAGCTGCCGGAAGAGATACAGGAGTTCAAGATCCTGAAGCTTCTGCTGCAGCCCTTTGTGGAAAACTGTATTCTGCACGCTTTCAAGGGAAAAGCAGGTGTGGGGCAGATAACGATCCGTTTTTATGAAAAGGGAGGTGTACTGGAGATAGATATCACTGACAATGGTTTAGGCTTTGATCCTGATGCCATAACAAAAAACGGCAATGAAAAGAATGAGATCGATCATGTGGGGATCTGCAATGTTATAGAAAGGATATGGCTCAATTATGGGAAGGAGTATGGAGTGACAATAGACAGTGCGGCAGGAATGGGGACGGCGGTCCATCTTCATCTGCCGGTGATTTGCGGCGGAGGCGAAAAAAATGGTGAGAGTAGTGATAGTAGAGGATGAGATGCTTGTACGTCTCGGGGTAAAAATGAGTCTGGAAGATTCAGGAGCACAGATTAAAGTGGAGGCGGCCTGTGCCAGTGCGGAGGATGCCCTGGAATATTTTGAAGAAAATATGGCGGATGTGCTCCTGACAGATATCAGGCTTCCGGGCATGGACGGACTGGAACTCATAGAAAGGCTGAAAAAGACAGTTCCGGGGCTTATCACAGTAGTTTTAAGCTGCTATGAAGAATTTTCTTATGCCAGAAAGGCAATGGAGCTGGGAGTGGATAAGTATGTCCTAAAACATGAGCTTTCAGAGGATGAGCTTGTAGCTATTATAGAAAAACTGTATGAAGAGAAGCATATCCGCGGCGGCAATGAGAAAAATGAGCGGCCCTCCGGGCGGAGAGTGTCAGAGGCTGCGGCAGGGCAGAAATACAGGATCGCATATATTGTTCTGAGAAAAAAAGAAGAGAGCCATAATCTCTGCACCGATGATATTGACTTCGAAATTGCTGTTGAGGTCCTGCAGGAGATATTGAATATAAGGCATAACGGTGAATGCTTTCTGCGTCATTCCCAGGAGATATTCTGCATCATAAGGTTTGATGAAGATAAGAGGGAGGAGGAGATGCGTCAGCAGACGCTGGATTTCTATGAAAATGCACGTAAATCTATGAAGAAATACTTTAATGCCAATCTCTATATGAATGTGTCAAAGGTCTTCAAGGAGCTGGAAAGGTCACGGGAGGTTTTTGAAAAAGTGAAAAAGGATGAGAGCGGGTCGTTCTATAATGAAAGCTCCTGCCTTAGCTATATACAAGACGGAGCTGAAAAGAAGCCCATAAGACTGGGAAGATCAGAAAAACAGATACTTTCAGATGAATGGTATGAAGAGACTGTGAGAAATACAGAGAACTTTCTGTGGGAGGCCCGCAGGGAATCTGTACCGCCTGAGGATGTAAAAAATGAAGTGGTTAAGTTTATATATGACCTGTCCGGTCTTTTAAAGAAATATTATGCCGCAGATCTGGAGGAATGGATGGGGGATGGTGAGAGGACAAGCTATACTTATATCAGCAGGTTCGGCTCGTGTCACTCCCTGCTGTCGTACATAAAGGAAATTTTACAGGCGCTTATGGATACCAGGCAGAAGGAAGTGTCAGAATACAATAAGATTGCCCGTTACATTGATGAAAACTATATGAGGGAGCTGTCATTAAAAGAAGTATCTGAGCACTTCCACATGAGTGCGCCGTATTTCTGCCAGTATTTTAAAAAGTATACAGGCAGTACATTTGTACAGTACCTGAATCAGGTCAGGATCGAAAAAGCCAGTCAGCTTCTTGGAAACCCTGAACTGACCACAGATGAGGTGGCCGGGCTTGTGGGAATATTTAATACCAACTATTTCTTGAGGCTGTTTAAAAAGATGACAGGCAGGACAGTGGGCGAGTACCGCAGCGATCCCTCGTAAAAATGTGAAAAAATATTAATATATTGAACATAGCCTGAAGATTAGTTAAAAATGTGAATAAAGGCAGAAAGTATATTCCTGTTATCCTGTTTAACTCCTTATTATAATATAAGTAACAAGAAGGCATTGTAGAAGGAGGTAAAGGAATGAAAAAGAAAATCGTGAGTTTACTGATGTGTGCTGCTGTGGTATCGGGGCTTCTGGCAGCCAATGTGCAGGCTTCTGCGGGGGAAGATGCCGCAATTGAAGGCAAGCTGGTCATCTGGGAGCATACAGCCCAGTTTGAACAGCCTCTGAAAGAGGTTATCGCAGGATTTAATGAAAAATATCCCAATGTAGAAGTGGAATATGAGATTAAAACTGCAGACCAGTATTACAATCTTCTTCAGACAGCCATGCAGGCAGGAGAGGCGCCGGATCTGTTCTGGACAAACGGCACGGCTACCACTAATATGGAAGCCTATGTGAAACAGGGAAGGCTGATGGACTTAACTGACAAAGTGGATTTCTCCTTATTTGACGGGACAAATGCCATGAGCCTTGTGGAAGTGGATGGCAGGGTGTATGCTTCGCCTACTGCGGAAGTAGGAGGAAGGGCAGTATTTTACAATAAGGATATCTTTAAAGAGCTGGGGATTGAGGTTCCCGGTACATTCAGTGAGTTTGAAGCGGCCCTGGAAAAGATAAATGAGGCAGATTATCTTCCCATTTCATTCAGCGCCTCTGATCCGTGGACTATCCTGTTCCAGTTTGAACCGGTGCTGGCAGCTACAGCTCTGGACTGGCTGAACGAATATCTGGATACAGGGGAAGTCAAGGTAAATGACCCAAGAGTCGTGGCGGCATATGAGAAAATGCTGGAATGGGCCGACAAAGGATATTATGGACCAGGTTATACCGGAGTAGACGGATCAGGAGCACTGCTGGCATTCTCAAAAGGGGAAGCAGCTATGTGCATTGATGGGACCTGGAATATACAGACGATCCAGGAAAACAATCCGGAACTTAATTTCGGGGCATTCCAGATCCCCACAGAAGATGGGACAAGGCCGTTTGTAGGAACAAGCTCAGTAGGATTCTCAGTCAGCAGTGATACGCAGAATGAGGAAGCAGCGCTGGCGTTTGTAAATTATTTTGCAAGCCTTGAGGGACAGACAGCATGGATTAAAGCCCTTGACTCTATTCCGTGTACAACTAAGATTGTTTCTGACAATGAAGTGATCAATGAGATCGCGCAATATGATGTGCAGACAGAAAGCTACTACAGCATACTTGGATATCTGGAAGCAGATGGAGAAAGCCCAAGGAATGTGTGGGAAGAAGACCAGACTAAAGTATTTTCGGGCGGCCTTACCCCGCAGGAATTCACAGATTCACTGGAAGCACTTACGAAATAGCAAAAGGCTCAATAAGACTGCTGCAAAAGAAAGGAGGCTGACTTTTGCGGCAGTCTTTTGCATACTTTTGTCTTGAAAGGAGAATGCCTGTGAGAAAGAAGAAAGCATATATCGGATTTATTGCTCCGGGGTTTATTATTTATACCATTCTGATGATAGTACCCATTGCCTGTGCAGTTTACTTCAGCTTTTTCGAATGGAGCGGGATCGGTCCCATGAAATTTGCCGGTCTGGATAATTTTAAGAAGCTGTTTTTTGACGCGCGTATGTCAAAAATTTTCTTTAATGCATTGAAGAATAATATTAAATACCTGGTCTGTGTGCTCCTCATTATCACACCTCTCCAGATCTTCTTTGCATATATGATCTATATAAAAATACCCTGCCATAAATACATAAGGATGATGCTTTTCCTTCCCTATGTCATCAGCACATCGATAGTAGGTTTCTTTGCCATTATCATGCTGGATCCAAACATCGGGGTGGGGAACAGCATAATTGGAGCGCTTTTTGGAAATAAGGCAAAGCTGGCCTGGCTGGGAGATCCGGCTATGGTCTTTAAGATCTTTGTCATGGTGGTGATCTGGCAGTGCATAGGGTCAGGCATGATGATCTTCTATGCTGATATGCAGGAGATCCCGTCAGAGATCATAGAAGCCAGCATCATTGACGGCGCAGGCGGATGGACCAGGTTCAGCAAGGTGGTTTTTCCGAGCCTGAGCGCATCCTTTTCCACGAATATCACACTCAGCGTGATATACGCTCTGACAATGTTTGATATTCCTTATATCCTGGTAGGGCCTCAGGGCGGTGTAAATAATAAAATTGATTTTGTAAATATGGTATTTTACAGGTATGCGTTCGGAGGAACATATTTCGGAGAAACCTCCATCGGATTCGGTTCCAGTATCAGTGTTACAATGTTTATTATTATTTTAACCTTTTCCTTTGTGACAAGAAAGCTGCTGAAGGGAAGGGCTGGCAGGGAGGACAGAGGATGAATGCTAAAAGAATAAAAAGAAGAAAGCTTAAGAGGCCGGGGCCGGGCAAGATCATTGTCTCTGTCATACTTGTGATATATTCCTTCCTGGCCATATTCCTGATTGGGAACACCATATTATCTTCATTTAAAACAAAGTCCGACTTAATAAATAATACGATAGGGTGGCCCAGGGAGTTCACACTTGAAAATTTCAGGATCGTCCTTGTGGATGACGGGTTTTTAAGGTGCCTGTTTAACAGCGTCTTTCTGGTGGGGATCTCTCTGCTGCTGCTGATAGCTGTCTCATCCATGACAGCTTACGGGCTGGCACAGTACAGATTTAAGGGGAGGGCTGCACTGCAGACTTATTTTCTGGTGGGACTTATGTTCCCCATACAGCTGGGGATACTGCCGCTTTATATCATGCTCTCAAGAGCCCATCTGACAAATAATCTCTTCGGGCTGGCGCTCATATATACGGCAAATATGTCATTCCCGGTATTTGTGTTCACCAAATTTTTCAATGAACTTCCTATAGAAGTGATTGAATCAGCCAGGGTGGACGGGGCAGGGGAATTTCAGATCTTCGGGAGGATCATCGCGCCTATCTCAAAGCCCGTGATTGCCACTGTGGCGCTGCTTAATTTTGTGACCATCTGGAATGATTTCTATATGCCGCTTGTATTTTTAACAAAATCGTCTGTAAAGACATTGACACTGGGAGTATATACATATACGGCTAATTTCCTTGCCAATTGGAATAAGGTTTTTGCAGCAGCCACTGTAGCGCTGATCCCCGTTATTATAGTTTATTTACTGTTTTCGGACCAGATAGTGGCGGGCCTGACAGGAGGAGCTGTAAAGGGTTAATATATAACAACCCCATTTCTTTTCCAGCCAAAAGGCGTTATAATATAAATATCAGTCTGCGTGATGTGCGGCAGGCAGTTATGAGAAAACATACTTTGAGGCCGGTTTGTGGAGAAAAGGAGAAGCAGCTATGAAGTACAGAAAATTGGGAAATACGGGATTAGAGGTCAGTGAGATCGGACTGGGCGCTGAGTGGATGGAACGCCATTCGGCGGAGGAAGTGAAGGAAGTAGTTGAATGCTGTGAGCGGGAGGGGATCAATATCCTGGATTGCTGGATGTCAGAGCCAAAGGTGCGCTCTAATATTGGCGCAGCCATAGAGGGAAGGCGCGGCAGATGGATCATCCAGGGACATCTGGGATCCACCTGGCAGAACGGCCAGTATGTGCGTACACGTGACTTGGACAAGGTGAAGGCTGCCTTTGGGGATCTGCTGGAGCGTCTGCGCACGGATTATATAGACCTTGGGATGATCCACTTTGTGGATCAGGCTGATGAATTCCACAAAATAATGGAAGGGGAATTCATAGAGTATGTCAGGGAGCTGAAGCAGAAAGGGGTTATCCGCCATATAGGGCTGAGTACCCATAATCCTGATGTGGCAAAGCTGGCTGCCCTGTCAGGGGAGATTGAAATGATACTTTTCAGCATCAATCCTGCATTTGATCTGATGCCGGCCACTGAAGACATGAACCAGTATTTTGCAGAGGAATATGATAAGGAGTTGAGCGGGATCGCCCCTGAACGTGCGGAATTATATAAGATATGTGAACAGAAAAATGTGGGAATCACAGTTATGAAGGGGTATGCCGGAGGCCGCCTGTTCTCAGCAGAGACATCACCCTTTGGCGTGGCGCTCACTCCGGTCCAGTGCCTGCATTACGCACTCACAAGGCCGGCTGTGGCCAGTGTAATGGTAGGGTACGATACGCCGGAGCATGTGGCGGCAGCTGTTGCCTATGAGAATGCTTCGGATGAAGAAAAAGATTATGCAAGTGTCCTGGCATCAGCGCCCCGCCATGCATATTCCGGTCAGTGTACATACTGCGGTCACTGTGCTCCCTGTCCTGCGAAAATAGATATAGCCATGGTGAACAAGCTGTATGACCTGGCAGACATGCAGGATGAGGTGCCGGCTGCAGTAAAAGCCCACTATCTGGATTTAAGTGCCCATGCAGATGATTGTATCAAATGCGGGGGATGTGAAAAACGATGTCCTTTCGGGGTACATGTGATAGAAAAGATGGAGAAGGCAGAAAAATTATTTGTATAGAAAATAAAAAATATGCAGAATCTATATAAAACGTTATAGGAGAGAATAAATGAAGACGATTTATATAAATCTGCATACAACAAATGAGGCCCAGAAGTTTGTAGAAGACGTTTCCCTCATGGAAGGAGACTTTGATCTGTGTTCCGGCCGTTTTACTGTAGACGCCAAGTCTCTGAAAGACGTGCTGAATCTGGGACTCTCAAGCCCGCTCAAGCTTATGGTTCCTGAGGGGACAGAATTAAAGATCTTTGAGAAATACAAACAGCAGTAACTTGACAGCTGCCTGGTGTATTTTGATTGTAAGTGATATGGAATACTGATATAATAGCCTTATATGTTTATAAGGCTATTATTCATGTAAAGCAGCAGGATTATTGATCCTGTGAGATTGATTAAATATAACGGAGGCTGGCTGTATGAAAATAGAAGAGTACCTTTGCGGGTTGACAAAAAAGATGTGCAACTACTATCTGCTAAATCCCACAGAAGAAAATTTTGGGAAGATCATAGAGACATGGTCAGACAATTTTTCCATGATAGGGACGGGCAAGCATGAGGTATATACTTCTTTTGAGGATGCTGTTAACGGAATAGCAGGGAATCAGACTGAAGCATCACAAATAAAGTTTGAGATTCTGGATGAGTGGTACCAGGCTGTTATGCTAAGAGAGGATGCCGCTCTTGTGTACGGAGGGATCTGGGTGAGGGAATTGATGCCGAAAGAAGGGGAGGCCCTCATAGAGATGGATACCAGATTCAGCATCATATATGTCTGTGATGAAGAGGGGAACTGGAAAATGGTGCACCTGCATCATTCTATGCCGTATTTTGACCAGGGACAGGATGAATTCTATCCCAAGGCGCTCTCTGTGAAAGTGCGGGAGGCAATGGAACTGGTGGAATTATTTAAAAAGAGGTCAGAGATGGATCTGATGACCGGGGTGTATAACCACGAGTCATTCCAGAAGAGGATAGAAGAGCAGCTGAAGAAAGGAAAGAAACTGAACCTTTATATACTTGACCTGGACAATTTTAAAAATGTGAATGATACATACGGGCACAGCGCAGGTGACGAACTGCTGAAGTATCTGGCAAAGCTGCTCCAGAAATATTTTAAGGAGGACGGCATCATCGGCCGCATAGGCGGCGATGAATTTGCGATGTGTGATTTTAAGGCCTCAGGAAGTGAAGAGAGCGGGAAAAGGCTGATGGCCCTGTGGGATGAATACAGAGAAGGCTCTGCAAAGATCCTGAATGGAAATTATTCCGGATTTTCAATTGGAATTGCCGCAAATGAAGACGAAAAGCTTACATACAGGCAGCTTTTCAGGCGTGCTGACCAGGCAGTCTACCAGGCAAAAAATATAGGCAAGGACAGGTATGTGTGGTATATGGAAAAATAGGGGTTATGCCTTTGTCATGTGGCCGGAATGTTTTTGTGCTCCAACTCACCGGCCCACTCAAATCCTTTTTTTGCGGCGATGACAGCTATGATTTCGTTTATAACTGCTGCGGCCGCAATCGTACCCTGTATAATCCGTGCGCACTCGGGGGCAGGGCCTGACAGGACGGAAACGGCAATACCTGTAAATACCAGGGAGACACCCGAATGGGGGAGCAGGGTGAGACCCAGATATTTTTTGACTGTATCCGGGGATTTTGTGACAGATGCCCCCAAAAAGGCGCCAAAATATTTGCCGCAGGCTCTTATGATTATATAGGCGGCTGTGTAAAGCCCGGCGCCCAGTATCAGATGATAATCCAGGGGAGCACCCAGGTTCAGGATGACTACGATTATTGCAAATCCCAGCAGAGGATTAAAATATTCGACTATCTGTTTCAGGCGCTGTTCTGAAGCCATGTTTGAGAAGGCAGCGGAAAAGGCCATCCCTATGAGCATGAAATTCAGCACAGGCTTTGGCATCACATAAGTATTGAAGAAAAATCCGGTGGCCGAGGCAAATAATATACCAATTATAAGGATAAAAAGTGTTTTTTCTTTGTTATATTCTTCCCTCAGCAGCAGTCCTGAAAGAAATCCTGTGGCTGCGCCGATAGCCAGGGGAAGTATGACTACAAGCGGTATCATGTAAACCGGCATTTTCTGGTCTGAAATTACGGCTGAAATGATTGAGACAGAGGTAAAAAAGACTACAACAGCCACCATGTCATCCAGTGCAGCCATGGGGATCAGGGTTTTAGTAACAGGTCCGTCTGTCCTGAATTCGCGGACGATGGAGAGTGCCGGCGCAGGCGCTGTGGCCAGGGCTATGCCGCCAAAGATAACAGCAAGGTACAGGGGGACTCCCTGGATGAGGAATATGATTCCGAATCCGAGAGTCACAAAAAGAAAAGTGCCGAGTGACTGGGTAAGTGTAGTGACGATTATCTGTTTTCCTGTCTTTTTAATCTTTTTCCAAACCAGCTCTGTTCCTATCAGCAGTCCTACTGCGCATTCCATGCAGTGTATGATGATATTATACCATTCTGTGTTAAGGACTGTGTCGTTGATCAGTGAGAGGGCATGCGGGCCGAGTATCATTCCTGTAAGCAGCCAGCCCAGTATAGCGGGCAGCCTAAGCTTTGAGATCAGTTTGCCGGCGGCAAATGCTATAACAATGGCGGCGGTAAGACGCAGTATGATCATTTTCTTATACCTCCTTTACAATCCCATAGAGCATAAAATCAAGTATCCGTGCAAGCATTTTTTCATGGTCGCTGATGATATCAGCAAATGATGTGTCTGTATATGCGGAGCTGCTGAAGTAACCGTTGAACATTTCCTGGACAAGGCTGAAATAAGCTACAGCCTCTTTTTCTGTCACTCCCTCCCGGAGCGTCATTTTCTTCAGAGCCAGCCGGTAAATATCCCTGTTGAATGCGTCAAAGTCCTTTTTTAAGAGTTTGATCTCATTGACAAGATGTGGGGGAGGCTGCAGCACAGCTTCGAAGAATATCCGGCTGATAAGCGGATCTGCATCAAAAAAGCTGTAGCGCAGGTCCATGTAATGCTTCAGATCTCCTGAAATATCATTTTCTTTCATATAATCCATAAATGACTGCAAGGCATGCTGCACACACTGCAGATAAAGGTCTTCCTTATTTGTAAAATTGTGATAGATCAGTCCCTTTGAGATATCATGCTCCCTGCATATATCGTTTATTGCGGCCCCTTCGAATCCGTTCTTGCCGAATTCAGTGAGGGCTGCAAGAAGGATACGCCGTTTCGTATTTTCTGTTTTTTCGGATTTTTTCATAACTGTTCCTTTCTAAAACGGATAGTTAATTGACTGTATGGTCTATAATTGTAAGATAGCATAAATAGACCAACTAGTCAATAATAAATTTAAAATATATACCCATAGGGATTAAAAAACGGAATAGCTAAAAGAAAATATAAAAATCCTTTTGCCGGGTAAAAGAGTTATATTAAGTGTAAGACGTTTTACAAAAGTAAGGAGGTGCCTGTGTTTGGACGATAAAGAGCTGGTCAGGCGGATTCAGAATGGACAGAAGGAGTACCTGAATGTAATTGCGGACAGATATTACGATGATATCTATAATTTCTGCTGCTATCATTCGGGAAACCGGGAAGATGCATATGACCTGGCACAGGAGACCTTCCTGCGTTTCATCAGGTATGTGGGGCAGTATAAGTATGTGAATCTGAAAGGATATCTTCTGACAGTGGCCATGAATGTGTGCAGAAATTATTATAGGGATAAAAAAGAGGAGACAGACAGGACAGCCGGGGAGCAGGAGGCGCCGGAGGATGTCATACACAGGGAGTATCCGCCCGGAAAATATAGCGGGCAGGACGGATACAGCCGGCTGGAATACTGCATGGTCCTGAAAAATATTCTGGCGAAGATACCGGAAGTACAGCGGGAGGCTGTGATCCTGCATCATTTTTACGGCTATAAAAACAGAGAGATCGCCAGGATGACAGGAGCCTCCTGTGCGGCGGTGAAATCACGTGTGAACCAGGGAAGCGGGATAGGGATGAAGCTTCTTGCGGCGCTGGCCGTTTATATTTTTGTAAGCGTGGGTATGATAGGGCTTGTCGTGCTCCTTTATCTCTCTGTCTTTGGGCCTGACGGCCTGGAAGCTTCAAGTCTTTTGATGAACATCCCTTCTGGGGGATATCATCCGGAAACAATACTGGGGTTTTACTTGTATGAGATTGGGATGTCATTTTCCGGCATGCTGCTCCTTATGGCGGTCACAGCGGGCATCTCGGCTTACAGCAGGAATTCTTATATGTCAGTCATAATGTCGGTGATCGTATTTCTGATTCCTGTTCTGTGGATTAAAGTATTTGCTCCTATGCAGATTTTCGGGTCCTTTACAAACGTGGTCAATCATTTCATGGCCTCCATGCCGGTCATGCTTCCTTTGAGCTGGGGGTTTGTTTTTACAGGAAAGCAGACAGCCGTGCACCTGGGGGTGGCAGGCATCACGGCTGCAGTATGCAGCGTGGCAGCATACCGGAAGTATAAGAACTATCAGGGCAGGTAAAAAGTGCAGGATGTCTGTTACTGTTCGCGGAACCGTGTTTTAGCGGGGCCGTGAATAGTAACGGCTGCCGTATTTTGGTATATGAGGAGAGTGTACTGCACCGGGGAAGTGTGGTATACTTTCCTTATATTATAGTACGGGCCGGAAAGGAAGAAGATTATGCACTATAACTGTCTGATCATAGATGATGAGGAGCCGCTGGCGGAAAGTACAGCGGAGTATTTTAACATATTTGGCGTCAGCGCCGCCGCAGTGTTTGACGCTGAAGGCTGCCGCAGATTTCTGGGGGAGAACAGTGCGGATATCATACTATTGGATATCAATCTGGATAAGACCTCCGGGTTTGACCTCTGCAGAGAACTGCGCACAAAAACACAAGTCCCCATACTTTTTATCAGCGCCAGGCAGAGTGACGATGATATTCTGCTGGCTTTGGGGATCGGAGGGGACGACTATATACGCAAGCCATATACGCTGAGCGTTCTTCTGGCAAAGGTGAAGGCTGTACTTAAAAGATGCGCGCCCAAGGAAGAGACACGTTATCAGTGTGGTGAGCTGGAAGTAGATTTCCTGGCAGGAAGGGCTTATAAATGTAAAAAGCCGTTAAAGCTAAAAGCCATGGAATACAAGCTTCTTGCATATCTTGTGAGGAACAGGGGAAGGGTCATACATAAGGAAGAATTATTTTCACAGGTGTGGGGAGATGTGATAACAGGGGACGGCACCCTGAATGTGCATATCCGCAGGCTGAGGGAACAGATCGAGGAGGACCCCAATCATCCGGTGTATATAAGGACTGTATGGGGAACGGGGTACCTGTTTGAGGAGATGCAGCCATGAGAAGAAAGATTATTCTGATTATGGCCGTTTTTCTGATCATACAGAGCGGGCTTGCCCTTGCGGTGCTCCGCTTTGACGGGGAGGATAAGTCTTCTCTGGACATGGTAAAGGTAAATGAGCTGATGTATTCCTGTGTGGAAGCCTGGCCCCGGCTGCAGCAGGGGATCACGGACAATATGCCCCTGTCAGATTATGAATATGCGCTGCTGGACAGGGAAGGCAGGCTTATATATGCCCGGGATGGACAGGAGAAGCTCAGCCTGCAGGAGGCCATCCGGAGGCGGGATACAGTGATAGATCTGTATGACGGAAGTGAGCAGCTGGGGAAACTTGTCCTGGTAAATGATCTTGTTTTGCAGGCCGGCAGGCAGCAGGGCAGGGTGCTGGCAGTCCTGGGTGCGGGAACAGTTCTTTTCATTCTGGCAGGGATATGCTATGTGCTGTGTCTGGAAAAGACAGTGTTCGGGCCATTTAAGAGGCTGAAGGTTTTTGCGGTCCGTGTGGCAGAAGGAAATCTGGATATCCCCCTCACCATGGACAGGGATAATGCATTCGGTGCATTTACGGAGAGCTTTGATCTGATGCGGGCGGAGCTGAAGAAGGCAAGAGAGCAGGAGCGAAGGGCAAGCCAGAGCAAAAAAGAGCTGGTGGCAAAGCTCAGCCATGACATAAAGACTCCCATCGCCTCTATAAAGGCCGTGGCCGAAGTAATGGCAGTGGGGGCGGAACGGGAGAAAGAGAAACAGCAGCTGGGGATCATCGAAGCAAAGGCTGACCAGATCAATGCCCTCATATCTAATCTGTTCCACGCCACGCTGGAGGAACTGCAGGAACTGGAAGTAAAGCCTGCTGTGCAGGATGGCAGGAGCATAAGGGAGCTTCTCATACAGGCTGATTATCTCAAAAGAGCGCAGCTGGGGGATATACCTGAATGTCTTGCAGTATTCGACGCGCTCAGGCTGCAGCAGGTATTCGACAATTTATTTGAAAATTCATATAAATATGCAGGGACGCCCATACAAGTGACGGCAGAGACAGGACAGGGATATTTGTCCATAGTCTGCCGCGACTACGGGCCGGGGGTGCCTGAAAAAGAATTTCCCCTGATTTTTGAAAAGTTTTACAGAGGCAGCAATACGGCTGGAAAAGACGGCGCTGGCCTGGGACTGTATATTTCCCATTATCTCATGGAGAAGATGGGAGGGAGCCTTGTGTGCAAAAATCTGGAGGATGGATTCCTTGCAGAGGTGAAGGTGAAGCTCTGAGAGGACAGACAAGGCATTCTTAAATGATTTAAGAATCCGTTAAGGAACCGGCAAAGACTGTTAAGGAACCGGCGTGGTAATATGAGTGCATAAAATACATGCGAGGTGTAATCAGAATGAGTGAGATCATATTGTCCACGGACAAACTTTGTAAAACATTTTCAAATGGGGGAATACAGCAGCATGTGCTGCGCAACCTGGACGTAAAAATACAGAAAGGCGATTTTACTGTGATAATGGGGTCGTCAGGTGCAGGAAAATCCACACTTTTATACGCGCTTTCAGGCCTGGATAAGCCCACTCTTGGCAGGGTATATTTTTCAGGGGAGGAGATATCAGGATTTTCAAATGACAGGCTGGCAGTGTTCAGAAGAAAACACTGCGGCTTTGTTTTCCAGCAGATATATCTGATGGACAGCATGAGTGTGTTCGATAATATAATGGCTGCGGGGCTTCTTATTTCAAATGACAGAAGGGCAGTGGCACAGAGAGCCAGGGAACTGCTGGAGGCAGTGGGGATCCCGGAGGAGACACACAGGAAATTCCCGGCCCAGCTCTCAGGAGGGGAAGCCCAGCGTGTTGGCATTGTCAGGGCATTGATCAACAGTCCGGAGGTTGTATTCGCTGATGAGCCTACAGGACAGCTCAATTCTGCATCCAGCACTGACGCACTTGATGTGCTGACCGGTTTCCACCGGCAGGGCCAGAGTATCGTTATGGTTACACATGACCTGAAGTCAGCCCGGAGAGGTAACCGTATCCTGTATCTTCGGGACGGTGTGGTCTGCGGGGAATGCAGACTGGGAGAATACCAGCCCCGGGATGGGCAGCGGCATGAAAAACTTACTGCTTTTCTGGATGAGATGGGGTGGTAGGTATGAGAAAAATAGTATCACTTGCTTTCGCCAATATCAGAAAGAATAAGGGACAGTCTCTTTCATTTTTTATTATTATCTTTGTCTCTGCTCTGTTTTTAAGCCTTGGACTTGTCACAATGTTTGAGTACACGGAGAATTTTGACAAAAAAGCACTGCAGCAGGAAGCGCCGGATGTTATGTTTGCTGTCCAGGAGGACAGGGAAGAACTGCTCACTTCTTTCGAGAAGGAGATGGCTTCAGATAAAAGAGTGATCTCGCTGGCGAAGATACCTGCCCTGCTGGCAGCAGGAGAATTTTACTACGGAAATGGGCTGAACAGCAGAAATGCAGTTTTCTTTGAAGCATCAGATGACGGAAGCATACCATTTGGAGCCATTATGGAGAAAACCGATAAGGAGGTGGAGGATCCCATCTATCTGCCTTACCTGTTTAAAATGGGCGGCGGCTACAGCACCGGAGAGCCGTTTCATATTACACTTGTAACAGCGGGAATGGGAAAAAAGGAATTTTCATTTACAATAGCCGGTTTTTATGAGGATATTTATTTCTCAACGATCAACAGCACTATCACAGGATTCCTGCTTGGGGAAAGGCCGTATAGGATGCTCAAAGAAGCTCTCGGGAGCGGTCCGGCAGGATGTGTATACGCTGTTGAGGCGGCAGGTCCTGATGATAATGAAAGAGTATCCTCTGTATATGGCACTAAGCTGGGAAACATCTGTAATGGGGCGGGGCTTATGTGGGACAGCAATCACTATGCGTCTGTCAAATCTGCCAGGACTGTGACCTCATCTATCGGGACCAGCATCATAGTTGGTTTTTCAGTACTTCTGCTGCTGATCGCACTTGTGGTGGTGAACTTCAGGATCAAAAACAGCGTGGAGGAGGAGATCAGGAATATTGGTGCATTAAAGGCTCTGGGATACACAAGTTCCCAGCTGATAGGCACATTTCTGATGCAGTTTACAGTCCTTTCACTGGCAGGCGGACTGCTGGGTATCCTCTGTTCTTATGGGGTACTTCCGGCTCTGTCTCTGATGTATGCCATGCAGACAGGGATCGTCTGGGAGCAGAGTTTTTCGGGGGCTGCATTTGTACTGACTCTGGCACTGACAGAAGTTCTTGTCTGCTTTGTTGCCTTTACTTCATCTGTGCGTATCAGGAAGCTGCCTCCTATTGCAGCCCTGAGGACAGGACTTCAGACTCACAGCTTCAGGAAAAATTATTTTCCTCTTGATAAGGGAAGGGGGCCGCTTATTGTAATAATGGCGGCAAAACAGCTGGTGCGCAGTATAAAACAGAATATTCTGATCGGGCTGATCGTGACGGGAGTAACATTTGCGGCTGTGTTTGCAGGAGTCCTCTATTATAATATAAATATTGAAAAAGATATCTTTATCCAGATGGTGGCGGGTGAAACACCGCACCTGCAGCTGGAGGCCGGCGGGCCGGAGGCGGCAGAGAGGCTTCTTGAGCATGTCAGAGAAAAAGAGGGGACAGATAAAGCGTTCTATTTCTCAACAGAAGTGGTAACATGTGAACAAAATTACGAAGCCTACGGATATATCCTGAATGACTTTGATATGATAGATAACACCAATTGGCTTTATCAGGGAAGATTTCCAAGATATGATAATGAGACGGCCCTTGGGGGGCTGCTGGCGGAAATTCTGGATAAAAAGCCGGGAGATACAATTACTGTCACACAGGGAGATGTAAGCCGGGATTACCTGATAACGGGACTTATCCAGGGCTCAAATTATATGGGGCATGATCTGTGCATGACGTCAGAGGCATATCAGCGGATCAATGAGGGATTTTCCCCTACAATGATCAACGCCTACCTGAAAGACAGAATAAAGGCCGGGGAATTTTTAGAAGAACTTATGGACAGTTCAGCGGATCTGCTAAATGCTGTAAATGCAGATGAGATGATCAGAAGCTCCATGTCTTCCTATCAGGATATAGTGGCTGTCCTGGCCGTGGTAGTAAGTCTTGTGACGGCAGTGATAATCATACTTGTGCTCTATCTTGTCATAAAGACCCTGCTTGTAAGAAAGAAGCAGGAGCTTGGAATACAGAAAGCGCTGGGGTATACCACAGGAGAGCTTGTTCTCCAGAACGCCCTTGCCTTCCTTCCGGTGGTCCTGATTGGCGCGCTGCTGGGAGGATGGGGAGGATGCGTGGGGCTAAATCCATTCTTTAGCCTGCTCTTTTCAGGAATTGGCATGATGAAGGTGGGCTTTGTGATCTGCATGCCGCTTATTATAGGGATCTGTGCATTTATAGCAGCGTTTGGATTTGCAGTGGCAGCTATTGTATCATTGCGGATAAAGAAGATATCACCTTATTCACTTATCAGTGAGTAATAAGCTGGGCTGTTCCTGGCTAAACAGCAGTTGTGCCTGATAAAAAAAGCGGGTATAATAAGAAAAACAGGTATAATAAAAACAGATGCAGTAAATAAGCCCCATGCTCTGGTGCAGGCGGGGCGCTATGGGATGTGACGGGAGGCGGTCATGGAACGTTTTACAGGACAGGGAGCATCACCGGGAATTGCTGTGGGGCCGGCAGCCGAGTTAGCGGATGAGGGGCAGGCAGCAGTTAAGAAGCATGTGGATGATATAGATGCAGAGGAAAAAAGATTTTGGGAGGCTCAGAGCATTGCCGCTGCCCAGATAGAAAAAATAAGGGATAAAGCTTTAAAATCAGCAGGCGAGCATGAGGCAGGTATTTTTGACGCGCACAGAATGCTGCTCATGGATGAAGCGTTTACCCGGGAGATCCTGGATACGGTCCGCCGTGAGGCAGTTAACGCAGAATATGCAGCAGCCCTGGCATGTGATAAGTTTTCAACTGTATTTTCCAGAATGGATGATGAGTACATGAGAGAGAGGGCTGCAGATGTCAGGGATGTGGCCGGACGCCTTATAAAAGTACTTGGCTGCGGAGGTGAGGAGCAGAATATTCCGGAGGTTCCTTCTATAATAATAGCGGATGATCTCTCCCCCAGCCAGACAATACAGCTGGAGAGAAAGAATGTCCTGGCGTTTGTGACAAGGAGAGGCTCTTCAAATTCCCACACAGCGATCCTGGCAAGGACAATGGGCATCCCGGCAGTAGTTGATGCGGGAGTTCCCGCGGGAGCCGGCGGCAGGATGGCCGTGGTGGACGGAAGCAGGGGCAGCATTGTGCTGGACCCGGATGAGGAAACACTTGAGAAAGCCAAAAGGCTTAAGCAGGCTGCTGAAGACAGGAGAAGAGAGCTCTCAGAGTACAAAAGCCTGCCAGCCGTTACAAGGTCGGGGAAAAAGATCAGAGTCATGGCAAATATAGGAAGCCTGTCAGATATAGATGCAGCCATACAGAACGGAGCGGAGGGGATCGGTCTTTTCAGGAGTGAGTTCCTGTATCTGGAGGGCAGAACCTGCCCGTCCGAGGAGGAACAGTTCCTGGCATACAGAGAAGCCGCCAGAAGAATGGACGGAAAAAAGGTCATAATCAGGACAATGGATATAGGGGCCGATAAGCAGGCTGATTATCTGGAGATGGACCGGGAGGAGAATCCTGCCCTGGGCTGCAGGGCTGTGCGTATCAGCCTGACAAGGGAGGATATATTCAGGACACAGCTGCGGGCCCTCTACAGGGCCTCCGCATATGGAAATATTGCAGTGATGGTCCCTATGATAATTTCTGTATGGGAAGTGAAGAGAGTCAGGGAGATCATGGGAGAAGTCAGAAAAGAGCTGGAAAAAGAGGATATCCCTTTCAGGAATATGGAGCTTGGCATTATGGTAGAGACTCCGGCAGCGGCGCTGACCGCTGATGATCTGGCTGCAGAATCCGATTTTTTCAGCATTGGGACAAATGACCTTACACAGTATACGCTTGCCCTGGACAGGCAGAATGCAAAGCTTGAGAGATTTTATGACCCATATCATCCCGCTGTAATGCGGCTGCTGAAGATGACATGTGATGCAGCCCACAAGGCCGGTATATGGGTGGGTATCTGCGGTGAGCTGGCAGCCGATGTGAAAATGACAGAAAAACTCATCGGAATGGGAATTGATGAAATGTCAGCAGCGTCCGGGATGATACTTGAGATAAAAAAAGCCATATGCGAGAGCAGATAATAAAAAGGTATACCGCAAAGGGGGATGCGGTATACCTTTTTAGCTGTACACTTTTGTTCAAGCTATCTCTGGTAGGTCGGTGTCATATCATCCGGGAAGGCTGGTTCTGTCTGCTGTCTGTTGTCTGACTCAGAAGTTTCAGCTGCATGGCCTAAGGTGAGAGAAACTGTTCTTTCATTGTAAGTTCCGTTCTGTGCCGACTTAAGAGTAACTTCCACTGTTTCACCGGCAGCATAGTACTGGAGCAGATCTTTAAGCTGATCGATATCGGTTATTTTTTTGCCGTCAAATTTAATGATAACATCGCCTTTGATGATACCGGCTGCTTCTGCCGCACCACCGCTTGTCACTTCTGACACGTAGACGCCCTCGGGAATGCCATACATCTGATTGATGGCTTCAGTTACGGAAGCTCCTTTGATCCCTATGCTGGACTGTTCATTATCAGCGACCTTTGAGCGTGTTGTCTCATTCATGAGGTTTTCAATGGTATCAGAGACTCTTGCCATTGGGATGGCGTAGCCCATTCCCTCGATTTCCGTGCTGGCCAGTTTCGCTGAATTGATGCCGATAACCTCACCCTTCATATTTACAAGGGCGCCGCCGCTGTTGCCGGGATTGATGGCAGCATCAGTCTGGATGTAAGTCGGTATGTCAGCGGCATCTGCGGAAGTATTGACAGTTCCGTCTGATGAGCTGGCTGTCAAGGAACGGTTTGTTGCACTGACAATGCCTGTGGTGACAGACTGGCCGTATCCTAATGCATTACCGATAGCTACAACCTGCTCCCCTACCCTCAGTGAATCAGAATCACCGATGGCAGCTACTGCAATTTTTGACATCGTATCAGCCGAGATGGAATCAAGCGGTATAGCGATCACTGCCAGGTCATTATCAGGGTCTGTGCCTTTTACAACTGCTTCATAAACCTGATTATCGATGAAGCCTGCTGAGATTGTAGTGGCATTTTGAATAACATGGTAGTTAGTTACTATGAGCAGTTCAGAATCATTCTTGCCCACGATGATACCGGATCCTCGGCTCTCAGTTTCCTGAAGCTGTGGCTGGCTCTGTCCGCCATAACCGAACATACTGAAATAGTTCTGGACTTCCTGCACGGATTTATTTGTGATGGAAACAATAGAAGGCATCACTTCTTCAGCGATATCAGAGACATCCAGGCCTCCTTTTACAGCTGCGGTGTTTTCGTTTCCGGCGGCTGAAGTATTCTTCAGCAGACTGCTCTTTTCTGTTGATGCTGTATTTTCAACTGCCGGACTGCTTCCGGCAGGATTTCCAGCTGCATAGCTGAATCCGTAAAATGTTCCGAAGGAAACTCCACCAAAGAGGACGGCGCTCAGGGTGATGGCTCCTATCTTTTTAGCAATCCGTGCTGCCTTTCCGGAAGATCTGTGCTTTTTATTCCTTCCTGGTCCCTGGGACGGCTCTGTATTTCCTTCTGTCATGTTGTAATGGTACATGTGCTCTGTGTTTTCAAAATTGTTCTCATTATATTCTAACATAATTAACATCTCCTTATTTTTTATACATGGGCTTTGTTTGTTGTTTCCTTTGTTTCTATGCTCACAGTATAAAAGAGATCTGTGATAGAATTGTTGAGATTTTGTGATAAAATTGAGGTAAATTTGTGAAAAAAAAGTGTTCAAATATTTTTTGCTCTAAGCTCCCATCAGCTCCCTGAAAAGGCCGGAGTATTCAGTGCGCTTGGCATCTATGAACTCGATCGCCACCGAAGGGTGTTTCTTTTCCTGGCCTGTGAGCAGATAAGGGATATCATAGCCCCAGACAACGCCGGAACGCTTCAGAGGCAGCATCTGCTGTTCAATAAAGTCAATAATGGGAAGTTCATCATATTTTCTCAAGTTATCAGCGCCTGTACTCTTCAGATATCCCAGCAGCTGTTCTGTTGAACAGTTTCCGGCCCCGCGCCCCATACCGTTTACAGTCACATCCAGCAGAGATACGCCGCGTGCCATTGACTCTATTGTATTGGCAAATGCAAGCTGCTGGTTATTATGGGCATGTATGCCCACCCTGGTGCCTGCATCCTTTCCAGCGTCCAGATACATATCAGCAAGCCTGCGTATCTGCTCCGGGTAGAAGGAACCATAGCTGTCTACCAGATATACGGCATCGGCCGGGCTGGCTGAGAGGATCTTGAGGATATCCAGTAATTCCCTGTCTGTATTATTTGAAACAGCCATGATATTTACTGTTGTTTCGTAGCCTTTTTCTGAACAGTATTCCGTCATCCTGACGGCCTCACCGATTGTATCGCTGTAGGTGGCAATGCGCACCATGTCTATGACGCTGTCCTTTTTATCAATGATATCTTGTTTATAATCTGTCCTCCCCACATCTGCCATGACTGAGATTTTCATAGAGGAAGGATTGCTGCCCACAATACTTCTGATATCATCCTCGCGGCAGAATTTCCACTTGCCGAATTCCCCGGGGTTAAACAGCTTCTCAGAAGCTTTGTAGCCAAATTCCATATAGTCGATTCCGGCCCGGATATTTGTCTCATATAAGCTGCGCACAAATTCATCAGTGAAATAAAAGCGGTTTACGAGACCTCCATCCCTGAGTGTACAATCTAAAATCTTCATTTCCTTCTGCTCCATAATAATCTCCTTTCGGTTCAACTAAAAAGACCGATGTCTGCACATGCAAACATCGGTCAGTCAAACCATATTCAGTCTACTTTTACTGAGTTTTATTGACTATTCTCAAATGTTCCAGTGCATCACAAATAGCTGGTACAAAATAAAAGTACCAGTAGCTAAAAAAGGAATATGCAGATGTAGTTGCACACATATTTTTATTTAAGCTGTTATTTGCTGTCATAATGAACACTCCTGTAAAATAGTTATCTGCATTATAGATTAACAGAAAAGATTTGTCAATCAAAAAATAAAAAAACTAAAGACAATAGAGTATATTCGTTACTTTTCACACGTCACCGTCCCGCGAGGTGTTTTCGTGCGAATTTTGCACGAAAATCCCGAGGGCTGCAGCGCGAAACGGCGCTTTTGCCGTTTCTGTGCATCGCGAAGCGTGTTACTGGTCACAGAGTGGGCAGTAACGTATATTCTTATAGTCTTTAACATAGTATTTGATGTTTGTCCTGCCTTTTTTCAGTATAACATGTCCTTCGGCCTCCAGTTTTTCCTTCTGGGCTTCGACGCCGCCCGGATATTTGGGGTTCAGTTCCCCGTTTGCCTTTAAGGTCCGCCAGTAGGGAGTCTCATGATCCTTTCTCTGGTAACTGGCCCAGGCTGCTATTGAGACAAAGATCCCGGCCGTGATAGGATCTGTGAAATCCGCGTTATTCTTTTTTGCCAGATAGTCACGTATATCCCCGATGGTGATGACCTTTCCCTCGGGAACAGTCTTCATGATTTCATCATAGGTGATGGGCGGGGCAAAGTACATTTTTTCACCGCCGTATTTATTGATGGTCTTCTGGTCAGTTACGATCTGGATCTTAGGCATCCCTGTATCCCTGTGCAGCATGGCGTTAAAATCCTTTTTATCCTCATTTGCCATATCAGTACACCTCCTCTGCCTTTATAATAATACACAATCATAAGCCATGCAATGAGACGGTTTTAAGTTTTAAAGAATTTTACAGAATTGGCGGACGCTTCTGTTTCTGCTTTTTCGCTTCCAGGCGTTCGCAGGCAGTGAGCACCAGTTTCTTCATAGAACGGTGGTGGGCCCTGCAGGCATGGCAGTTGCCATGCCTTTCACAGGATGTCCTTTTACAGGGACAGTCAGTTTTTGTGTCAGCGTTTATATTAATATTGTTTTTTTCTTTTATTTTGTCCATTTAATCTCCTCCATTGCCCTACATTAACATAATCATTTTATGCTATCAATGGAACTTGAAGGAAAAAAAGTACATGCCAAAAAATAGTTTTTTCCATGTACTTTTTTGCATTAGTAGGTTAAAATACATGTACGACCGGGTCAATGCCCGCGGGAATATAGAATTTATATCAGGAGGAGAATTGCAGAATGAAGATTTCAAAGCTTATGGTAAACCGTCTCACCTCTCCGCTGGGGTTTGACTTAACATCGCCCAGCCTTTCTTATGTAGTGAGCGGGACGGAGGCAAAGACACAGAAGAGTGCAAGGATACTTGTCTCGGCAGCTGAAGATTTCTCGGAGGTTGTTTATGACAGCGGCGTCCGTGAAGATATCGACCGCCTGGATTTTGAGCTTCCCATTGAGCTGATGCCATCCACGAGATATTTCTGGAAGGTACAGGTTTGGGGAGATAACGGGGAAGAAGGGGAAAGTGAAACAGCCTGGTTTGAGACAGCAAAAGATGACAGCTGGGTGGGAAAATGGATATCGCCGAAGGCGGATAAACAGATCCAGGCCTCTGTGTACAGGGATTTTACCGTAGATAAACCTGTGAAAAAGGCGCGTATGTACGGTGTGGGCCTGGGAATCTATGAATTATACTTAAATGGAGAGAAGCAGGGAGAAGAATATCTGCTGCCGGGGCTTCACTCTTATGATGCGTGGATGCAGTACCAGACATTTGAGCTGGATGTGAAAGAAGGTACAAACCGCATAGAATTTATGCTGGGTGACGGCTGGTACAAAGGAAAATTCGGTCTTTCCAAAAAAGAGGAGAACTATGGAGACAGGCTTGCCTGCATAGGAGATCTGGTGATCTGGTTTGAGGACGGCACCACTATGACAGTGGGCACAGACACCCAGTGGAAAGCAAGAAGAAATAAAGTGGAAAGCAGCGGCATCTATCCGGGTGAGCATTACAATGCAATGATGGATGTGAGCGAAGTATTTGAGACTGAAGAGATCAGCCCTCTTGTAGGTCCGCTTACGCCAAGGCTCAGCCCGCGCATCGTAGTAAATAACCGGCTGAAACCAGTGGAGCTGATACATACGCCTGCAGGAGAAACAGTGCTGGATATGGGGCAGAATATGGTAGGCTGGATAACATTTACTAATAACCAGCCAAAGGGCACAAAGCTGCTGTTCCAGTTTGGAGAGATCCTTCAGGATGGGAACTTCTATAATGACAATCTGAGAAAAGCAGAGGCAGAATTTAGTTATATATCAAGCGGAGAGCCTGAGGAGGTCAGGCCGCATTTTACATTCTACGGTTTCCGCTATGTGAAGATAAGCGGATGGACAGGAGAAGTAAATAAGGATGATTTCACAGGCCTTGTGATCCATTCAGAGATGACAGAGCTGGGTAATATCGAGACAGGAGATCCTCTCGTGAACAGGCTGTTCCTCAATGCAAAATGGGGGCAGAAGGGAAATTTCCTGGATGTTCCTACAGACTGCCCCCAGAGGGATGAGAGGATGGGCTGGACAGGAGATGCCCAGATCTTCTCAGGGACAGCCTGCTACAACATGGACACATACGCCTTCTATACAAAGTACGGCCGTGACGTGTACAGCGAGCAGCTGAAATTAAACGGCAGCGTGCCGGATGTGGTCCCGCTGGTAAATTTTGAGGGGGACGGCTCCACTGCCTGGGGAGAAGCGGCAACTGTGATCCCGTGGAATGTATACCTGCACTATGGCAAGAAGGGGATACTGAGGCGCCAGTATGCCAGCATGAAGGCATGGGTGGACTACATGAAGGAACAGGATGACAAGTACGGCTCAAAGAGGCTGTGGCAGAGCGGCTTCCACTATGCTGACTGGCTGGCTTTAGACGGCAGGGTCGAGGGCGGAGTGTATGGAGCTACGGATCCGTTCCTTGTATCATCTGCATACTATTATTACTCAACTGATATAGTCGCAAAGGCTGCGAAGGTACTCGGAAATGAGGAAGATGCCGTGAAGTACCAGACTCTGGCCGAAGAGATCAAGGCAGCTTTCCAGGAGGAATACTTTACAAAGACAGGGCGTCTCTCCGTGGATACGATGACGGCATATGTCATGTCCCTGTTCATGGGCCTGACTCCTGAAGGGGCGTATGAGAGGACATGCAAGGGACTGCTCAATAAGCTGAAAGAAAACAATTACCATCTCTGCACAGGATTTGTGGGGACGCCGTATCTGTGCCGTGCCCTTTCAGACAATGGAATGAATGACCTGGCATACCACCTGCTCATGGAGAAAGGTTTCCCGGGCTGGCTCTATGAAGTCATCATGGGGGCAACTACAGTGTGGGAGCGCTGGAATTCTGTTCTTCCCAATGGAAAGATCAGCGGAACGGAGATGAATTCCCTGAACCACTATGCATATGGTTCCATCGTAGAATGGATGTACAGGGATATGATCGGTATCTGTCCGGCAGAGGGAGAGCCTGGATTTCGGAGGGCGGTCATTGCGCCTAAGCCAAACTATGTGATCGGATGGGCCAAGTGTACGCTTGATACGGCATCCGGGACATACAAGGTAAGCTGGGAGCTGAAAGACAAGAAATTAAAGTTCTGTGTGACTGTTCCATTTGATACACAGGCTAAGCTTGTACTGCCTGATGCAGATGCAGGCAGCGTTGAAGTAAAAGCGGCAGAAGGCTGCAGTGAGGCGGCTAAGGTCCAGGCAGGTAAGAATGTTGAGATCGAACTTGCTCCGGGAGAATATGAGTTCACTTATGAACCTACAGTGCCTTACAGAAAGATATACAGCATATACAGCCCGGTGGAGGATCTGATGGAGAATGAGGCCGCCAGGAAGATCTTGCAGGAAGATTTCTTTGATGTGTACGGAAGGATCCCGTTTGTGAAGGAAACTCCTGTACTTTTGGATCTGGCAAATGGGCCGTTCACACAGATGCCTTATGAGAAGCAGGCTGAGATAGATGCAAAGCTGAGACAGGCAGAATAAAATAAGAATTAGAAAGCGGGCAGGGAGTGCTTTATAGACGTTCCCTGCCCGCTTTTCTGTATTCACCAGGTGTCATGCCATAGGCGGTTTTAAATGTCCTCATGAAATGCTCCGGATTTTTGTATCCGGCCAGTTCGCAGACAGAAGAAATGGGGAGCCGTGTCTCCTTTAAGGCGCGGCAGGCCTGTCCCAGTTTTATGTCCCTGATGATCTGCAGAAAGGTCCTGCCTGTCCCTTCTTTGATCAGGGTACTGAAGTGGGGCGCGGAAAATCCGAAATGTCCGGCAGCCTCGCCAAGAGTGACGGATTGGTAGTTGGCGCTTAAGTAATTCAGGATGCTTGTGATAGATGCGCTGCCATATTCCTTAGTCAGCATACATTGGATATCATTCTCATGGTAGCGCAGAAGCTGCGCCCAAAACATCATCAGCATGGTATTTAAAAAAGCAGTGCTGTATTTCTGGCGGCTGAGGTATTCAATATAAAGGTCCTCAAGTGAAGAACGCACTCTGTCATCACAGCCTGTATGAAAGATCAGGTAGTTCCCCTTCGTCTTTCGATACAGCACGTGGGTAAAAAACTGTGACAGGGCATTGTCAGCGGCCAGCAGCTGGAAGAAGGTGGATTGAAACGTACTTCTCCGCACAATGATGTTGATGGCAATGCTGTCATCAAAGATCTCAAGCCGGTGGCTTGTATCAGGGGGGATAATGCAGATGTCCCCGGCTTTGAGGTGATGCTCCATCCCCTGTATTAATGTACGGACTTCCCCCTCATAGATACATAATATTTCAAAAAATTCATGCTCATGAGTATAGCCCGGAGTATACCTGTAATGTTTGGACAGCAGGATATTGCCGGGAATATTTAAAAATGTGGCTGCCTCATCCAGGTATGGGATCCACTCAGGATTGCCCAGAGCGGGAACGAACAGCTTGCGGTCGCGTATATAATTTCTGTCAAGTGAGGCTATGTATTGAGGGAAGGTCTCCGGATGTGTATGCTCCTGTATATAGAGGTCCCTGTAAAAGAGCTCATCTTCCTCATATGCAGTAATATATTCATAAAAATTTTCTTTCCTGATCTCCATTTAAAGTCTCCTCTCTGGGATTTATTATATCATGGAGGAGGGAATTTTGCTGTGATATCTGAAAAAATATCAGTTAAATCTCTTAAAAGCCTCAATTGGATATGCCGGAAAAAGAGGTAAAATAGTTATGACAGAGTATCTGATAATTTAATTAAGAAAATTAATTTTAACGGGAGGTTTTTATGGCAGCTGTAAGCAGTGATATCAATATGGTGAGAGTTACAAATGAGGAATTCGTTAAAAAGGCGCGTGACTGTGAGCCTGTACTTCTGGAAAAGACAGTCTATCCGTCACATATTGTAAAGATTGAGAAAAACGGGAAGACATATCCGGATGTATCTGTGACTGGCACCCCGGAAGATCTGCCGGATCATCATATGAAAAAGGGAGACAGCATCTGCATGGATTTTGGTGACCACCAGGTAGGATATGTGACTTTGAAGCTGGCTTCAACAGGCAGCCCCCAGGATTCACCGGCGTATTTCAGGCTGAAATTCGGGGAGATAGCAAAGGAGATGACAGAGGTCTCGGAAGAATATGACGGCTGGATCAGCAGAGGCTGGATACAGGAGGAATTTATCCACGTGGATGTGCTTCCGGCGGTTGTTGTCCTGCCAAGGAGATACGCGTTCAGATACCTGGAGATACTGGCCATTGACACAAGCCCGAAATGGCAGCTGGTGGTTGAGGAGGTGTCATGCAGGAGCGTATCAGCAGTGGATATGGAGAGCGTTTTGCCTGTCAATACTGAGGATGAGTTACTGCGGCGTATGGACCAGGTGAGCCTGAGAACCCTTCAGAACTGTATGCAGTCTGTATTTGAGGATGGGCCTAAACGTGACCGCAGGCTCTGGATCGGCGACTTGAGGCTGCAGGCCCTTGCAAATTATGAGACTTTCAAAAATTATGACCTTGTAAAGCGCTGCCTTTACCTGTTTGCAGGCCTGACAAGGGATGACGGCAGGGTGGGAGCCTGTCTGTTCATTGAGCCGGAATATATCGTGGATGATACTTTCCTGTTTGATTATTCACTTTTCTTTGCCCCTATCCTCCTGGATTATTATGAAGAGACAGGCGATAAGGAGACACTTAAGGAGCTGTGGCCCTGTGCATACAGGCAGATAGAGCTGCTAAAGGGGATGTTTGACGAGAATAACCTGATGGTCTGCGCTGAGGGATTCTGGTGCTTTATCGACTGGACAGAAGGGCTTGACAAGCAGGCAGCTGCCCAGGCAGTCTACATTTATTGTGCCAGGAGGGCGGCAAAGATCGCGGGCATATTAGAAGAGTTGGATAAAGTGAAGGAGCTGGAAAAGGAGATCGGTGATAAGGTAAGGGCATCTTTGGAATATCTGTGGGATGAAAATACAGGGCTGTTTACAAGCGGAAGCAGCAGGCAGATCTCCTATGCCAGCCAGGTGTGGATGATACTGGCGGAAGTGGTGGATCAGGAGAAAGGCAGGGCTGTATTAAAAGAGCTGGAACGCCGGAAGCCTGAAAAAGGAATGGTTTCCCCGTACATGAACCATCATTTTACAGAAGCGATGATCCAGTGCGGCATGAAGGAAGAGGCACTGGAATATATGAAATACTACTGGGGAGGAATGATACGGCTGGGGGCAGATACTTTCTGGGAGCTGTATAATCCTGAAAATCCGGCGGAATCACCTTATGGCTCCAGTATCGTGAACAGCTACTGCCATGCATGGAGCTGCACGCCTACATACCTGCTCAGAAAATATTTTCTCAGCTGATCAGGTATGAATGTTTCTTTTTATTAAGACCTTTCGGAAAATCAGTGCTATAATAACGATAACAAAATAAACACCGGGAGGCAGCAGCTTGAACAAAATTGTAAAAGATATCCTTGAGTATATAGAAGACAATCTGGATGAAGAACTTTCACTTGACAGGATCGCAGGGAAACTGTGCTATACAAAATATCATATAAACCGTCTGTTTTCACAGGAGACGGGGACCAGCATCTATAAGTATATCCAGACAAGGCGCCTGTCAGAGGCAGCCAGGAAGCTTTCAGAGACAGATATGCCCATTGTTGATATAGCGTATGAGGCGCATTATGGTTCACAGCAGGCGTTCACTCAGGCCTTTGGCAGCGTATATATGTGCAGCCCCATGGCTTACAGGAAGATGCATGCAGGATGTGCAGTACAGATCATTGAGAGATTTGGCAGGCTTGAAAGAGCAGGAGGAAGCAGCGGATTTACCGGCTGCATGAGAGGAGGTATGGCGGCATGAGCATAGTGCCATATGTGATCCAGAGGACAGGCCAGGGGGAGCGGAGTTACGATATATTTTCCAGGCTTTTGTCTGACAGGATCGTATTTTTGGGAGAAGAGGTCAGCGATGCCTCAGCCAGCCTGATCATAGCGCAGATGCTGTTTCTGGAGGCGGAGGACCCGGGAAAGGAGATACAGTTCTATATCAACAGCCCGGGAGGGTCCATCAGCGCAGGGTTTGCCATATATGACACAATGCAGCATATCAGGTGCGATGTGTCAACCATATGCCTGGGGATGGCGGCCAGCTTTGGGGCGTTCCTTCTGGCAGGCGGAGCAAAGGGCAGGCGTATGGCGCTCCCCAATGCAGAGATCGTGATACATCAGCCCCTTGTGGGAGGAAACGGCATTCAGGGGCAGGCGACTGATATCATGATCGCCTCAGAACATATCTTAAAAAACAGGGAAAGGCTGAACCGTATCCTGGCTGAAAATACAGGACGGACTGCAGAGGAGATCGCCAGAGATACAGAGAGGGATAATTATATGAGTGCGGCGGAAGCGCTGGAATATGGGCTGATCGATAAAGTGCTGGCTCCGCGCCAAAATTAAAGAGCAGCAGGGCTGGGATGAGTGTATGTACTGGTTACAAGGTGAATAGTAAGGCGGGCTTTCAGGCTGTTTTCAGGTTTCTCTAAAGAGGTGCTATCTCCTTGACAGATTGAGAAGTTTATGATTAAATATGGCCATAGGGCACTTGAACTGCAGGTGTTCTGATCTAACTGGTGACATGTGAAAAGTGATCAATATCACCCGGTATGCAGGGCTGGATCCGGGATATTGACTGAACCAAGGGGATAAATATATGGTATATTTAAAAAGAACTGCCGGGATTGCCGTGCTGCTGGCAGCAGCGCTTGGCATTACAGGCTGCGGAGATACGATGCTTGAGCTGCCCGCCTCCGCCCAGCTGGACATACCGGAGGTGTTTCAGATGCCTGAGCTGCCTACCGGATGTGAGTCAGTGGCGCTTACAATGGCATTGATGTATGAAGGGTTTGAGCTTGATAAGACAACGATAGCGGATGACTATCTGGTCTACAGTGAGGATGGGGATTTTTCCGGCGGATATGTGGGGGACCCTAAATCCGCGGAAGGTGCAGGATGTTTCCCGCCGACGATCGTGGAGACTGCAAATGCCTACCTGAAAGAACAGAATTCCACAAAAACAGCTGTAGATGTGTCAGGGCAGTCTATGGAGACTCTGTTCCAGTATGTGGCTGCGAACAGGCCGGTACTTGTGTGGACCACAATGTATATGCTGGATCCGGAATATACGGATGAATATTTCGAGATACAGGGAAAGCAGTATTTCTGGTACGGCCTGGAGCACTGTGTTGTTATTTCAGGATATGATATAGAGAGCGGCACAGTTACCGTGAATGACCCTCTGGAAGGAATCGTGGAGCGGTATATGGATGACTTTGAAAGATTGTACAATGATACAGGAAAATATGCTGTTGTATTAATGTGACAGTGATGCTAAAAAATTGAATCAGGATACCCGGGCCGGCAGGATGACATGCTCCCGGGTTTTTTGATTTCCGGATAGGAAAGCTGAGGTAAAGCATATGAAAATGAAGGACGGATGTCTGCCCTGTGTGGTGAACCAGGTGATCAAGGTAGCGGATATAACAGATGCGAAGGAGAGGGAGAAGCTGTACCGCCATGCGTTTGCATATCTGAGCACTATGGATTTTGAAAAAACGATCCCGGAGAATATGGGAGAAATCTTTGATATGCTGAAAAAGCATATTGGAAATGAAGATCCCTATAAAGAGATACGCCGTTTCTATAATGAGCTGCTGCTGGGGGTGAGCGGACAGTTTGAAGAGCGGATAAACAGGGCAGAGGACCAGTTCATGCAGGCCATGAAATATGCCGTCTTAGGTAATATCATAGATTTTGGACCCATGCATGATATCACTATGGATGATGTCATGAGCCTCTTCGACGCCTCAGACGGGCTGGAGTTCAAGATCAGCCAGGCTGCCGGGCTGAGGGAGGATATAAGTAAGGCGTCAAGTCTGCTGTACCTGGGGGACAACTGCGGGGAGATATGTCTTGACAAGCTCTTTATAAAATATATCAAGAAGCAGAATCCTGAGATAAAGATTTATTTCGGAGTGAGAGGCAAGCCTGTGCTCAATGATTCTATTGAGGAGGATGCCTATTTTGTCGGTATGGATGAGTATGCCAGGATCATCAGCAATGGTGACAGCTCTGTGGGCACAGTTCTGGAACGCACCAGCGGGGAGTTTAACAGGATCTTCGGGGAAGCAGATGTAATACTGGCAAAGGGGCAGGCTAATTACGAATGCCTGAGTGAGTACAGGGAAAAGAAAATCTATTTTCTCCTTATGGCAAAATGCCGGGCTATAGCCGAAGATATTGGTGTGGAGGAGAAAGCGCTGATCTGTATGTCAAACATGTCCGCGGGTTGACAGCAGGGTTAAGATGTGCTAGACTGTCACAAATGAAAGGCGGGCCGGTATTATGTACAGACTGAAGTTTGCGAAGCTTCATAGGGACGACGATATCTGGCGCTTGTAGCTGTGTTTGATTCAGACATAGGTGCAGGCGCTTATATTGCTGTGCCTGTGTGGAATGGATAAGAGAAGGCCACATTGGTGAATTTTTTACCTTTGTGGTCTTTTTTTGTTATATATAGCTGCGAAGGCACTGGACAGCCGCTTTTAAGAAGACAGGAGGAATGATATGATGCAGTCAAGGACACACACATGCGGAGAATTACGTAAAGAAAATATTGGCCACACAGTTACTCTGGCGGGATGGTATGAGAATCTGCGCAAAGTCAGCAGAAATCTGGGATTTCTTATAATCAGGGATTTTTATGGGGTCACCCAGGTCGTGATCGAGACAGAGGAAATGATGCGGACGGCAGAAGAGATCAACTGTGAATCAACCATCTCTGTCACCGGGACGGTGCGGGAGCGCTCTAATAAGAACAGGGAGATTCCCACAGGTGAGATCGAGGTGGTGCCTGAAAAGATAGAGCTTTTGGGGCACTGCAGGTATAATGAGCTTCCCTTTGAGATCAGACATTCAAAGGAGGCGGATGAAAATGCCAGGCTGAAATACAGATACCTGGACCTGCGCAATCCCCGGGTAAAAGAAAATATTATCCTGCGCTCAAAGGTCACATCAAGGCTCCGGGAAAGAATGACAGGCCTTGGCTTTATGGAGATCACAACACCCATACTGACAGCCTCATCCCCGGAAGGGGCCAGAGATTATCTTGTGCCCTCCAGAAATTTTCCGGGTAAATTCTATGCCCTGCCCCAGGCTCCCCAGCAGTTTAAGCAGCTTTTGATGGCATCCGGCTTTGACAGGTACTTTCAGATAGCTCCCTGTTTCAGGGATGAGGATGCCAGGGCGGACAGGTCTCCGGGAGAATTCTATCAGCTGGACATGGAGATGGCATTTGCTTCCCAGGAGGATGTGTTCAGCATTATGGAGGAGGTGCTGGCCCCTGTATTCAGTGAATTTGGCATCTATGAAATTGTGTCAAGGCCGCCTTTTAGGAGGATACCCTACAGGGAGGCCATGGAGAAGTACGGCTCTGACAAGCCGGACCTGAGGATCAGTCTGGTATTGGAGGACATATCTGATGATCTCAGAGGCTGCAGCTTTAGTATTCTGGGAGATGAAGGCGCGGTCGTTAAGGCGGTTGTGATAAGAGGCTTCAGGGAGAGCCGCAGATTTATTGATGAGACATGCGCCCAGGTACAGGTCCAGACAGGCAGGCCTGTCTACTGGTTCAGGGTGAATGAGGCAGGAGGATTCACAGGCGGGGTATCTAAGCATCTGGCAGGCTATGAGGACGGACTGAGGGCCAGGCTGTCATTAGAACCTGGTGACCTGGTGTGCATGGCAGCGGGAGATAAGCTTTTAGAGGTTCAGAAGACGGCGGGCGTTATTAGAAAGATATTCGGCACAAAGCTGGATTCCTGTATTGACAGGGATAAATATGAATTCTGCTGGATCGTGGATTTTCCCATGTATGAGATAAGCGAGGAGACAGGAAAGCTGGTATTCTGCCACAATCCGTTTTCCATGCCCCAGGGAGGCATGGAGGCCCTGCTTTATAAGGAACCGCTTGAGATCTGTGCATACCAGTATGACCTGGTCTGCAATGGGACCGAGCTCTCTTCCGGCGCGGTGAGGAACCACGATCCGGATATTATGGTAAAAGCATTTGAACTGGCCGGGATGGGGGAGGAAGATGTCAAAGCCAGGTTCCCGGCTATGTACAGCGCTTTCTGCTACGGCGCCCCGCCTCATGCAGGCATAGCTCCCGGTGTTGACAGGATGGTCATGCTGCTCTGCGGGGAGGAGAATATACGCGAGATCATACCATTTCCAATGAACAGCAGGGCGCAGGACCTTATGTGCCAGGCGCCGGGGGAGGTAAGTGAAGAGCAGCTTGAGGCGGTACACATTGTCCCGCGGGATATGGCTGTCAGGAGGAAAGAATGGAAAATACCAGAGATATGACAAAAGGGAGCCCGGCGAGGCTGCTGTTTTTCTTTGCTATACCGCTGATGCTGGGAAATCTGTTCCAGCAGCTGTATACCATGGTGGATACGATAATCGTGGGGCAGGGCGTGGGCGTGCAGGCGCTTGCATCCCTGGGAGCTGCAGACTGGCTCAACTGGCTTTTTCAGGGGATCGCCACGGGGCTGACACAGGGATTTTCTATCTTGTTTGCCCAGTTCTACGGCGCCAGGAATGAGGAGGCTCTGAAGAAGTCCATTGGAAACTCTATTGTGCTGACACTGGCTGCGGCAGTTCTGCTCACAGCCGCAGGAGAGATACTGCTGACAGGTATACTGAACCTCTTAAAAACACCGCAGGATATCTACGGAGGAGCCAGCATATATCTGAGGATCATGTTCGGCGGGATTCCCGTTGTACTGTTTTATAACCTGGAAGCAGCGCTGCTCCGGGCCCTGGGGGACAGCAAATCTCCGCTTATTGCAATGGTAGTGGCAGCATGTACAAATATTGCGCTGGACCTGCTTTTTGTAATGGTATTTCACTGGGGGATACCGGGAGCTGCAGCTGCAACCATAATAGCCCAGTGTGTGTCTCTGCTTTACTGCCTTGCTGTCATCAGGAAGATCAGTATAGTCAGGCCGGGCAGGGAAGACTTCAGGCTTGGCAGAAGCCTGTGCCGGCAGCTGCTGGGGCTGGGGATTCCGGTGATGTTCCAGAATACTGTCATCAGTGTGGGAGGCATGGTGGTGCAGTCTGTCATTAACGGGTTTGGATTCCTGTTTGTGGCAGGATTTACAGCTACGAACAAGCTATATGGACTGTTGGAAACTGCCGCTATTTCTTTTGGCTTTTCTATTACCACTTTCGTGGCGCAGAATATGGGGGCCGGAAACTACGGGAGGATCAGAAAGGGCATGAGAAGCGGCGCTGCCATGGCTCTGCTGACATCAGTAGTAGTCTCCGCCATCATGCTGCTCTTTGGAAGGCAGATTTTGTCCCTCTTCATATCTGCGGATGCAGGGCAGGCGGATGAGGTGCTGTACATAGCGTTCCATTATCTGACCATTATGAGTATTTTCCTGGCAGTGCTCTATGCGCTTCATGCATACCGCTGCGCACTTCAGGGCCTGGGAGATACTGTCACCCCTATGGTGTCAGGGATAGCGGAATTTGTGATGAGGGTGCTGGCCGCCCTTCTGCTGCCCAGGGTGATGGGACAGGAGGGGATCTACTATGCGGAGATCCTGGCCTGGATCGGGGCGGCTGCCATCCTGGTGACTGCATATTACAGAAGGATGGGCAGAGAAAAGGGGAGAGTCTGATAATCGTGAAAAGTAATAGATTATCTCGTTTTTTAGCAGAATTTATAATAATATGGTTTACAAAGATGCCGTTTGGCTGCATAATAGGAAACATAAGTTAGAAGGAACATTAATAAGGAGAGGGGACGTAAGTAATGCAGCAAAAGAAGAGTAGAAAGCGAAGATCCGGCTTAGCCGCATACATTGTGCTGGGGAGCATTCTGTTGATCATAGCGGCGGCTTATCTTGTCATGGTAAATCATTATACCAACAGGTTTTTACCGGAATCCAACCTGAATGGAATGGATGTATCAGGCATGACGCCTGAGGAAGTGAAAAAGGATATACAGGCTTCCATCACGTCATATCAGCTGACGATCAAAAAACTGGACGGCCAGGAAGAGGTCATCACATCTAAGGATATGGGCAGAGAGTACGCGGATGACCATAAGGTGGAAGAACTGATAGACAGTCAGAACCAGTGGCTCTGGTTTGAAGCATTATTCTCAAACGAAAGATATGAGATGACTGCCGGGGCTGTATATGATGAGAATCTTCTAAAAGCCAGTGTGGACGGGCTGGATTGTTTCAAACCGGCACTTGTGACCGCACCGGAGGATGCATATATCCAGGAGGATGTCACAGGCTACAGGATCGTTCCGGAAGTAGAAGGAAACACCCTGGACAAGGAAAAGGTTATGAAGGCCGTGAAGGAGGCCGTGGATGCCGGGAAAACAGAGATTGACCTGGCTGCTCTGGAGTGTTATATCAAGCCGGAGGTTTACAGGGATGACGCCAGGCTGAACAGCCAGGTGGAGAGCTTAAACAGGCTGACATCTGCAAATGTCTATTATGATTTCGGCGATGAGCGCATAGAGATCATAGGCAGGGACATGATAAAAGAGTGGCTTGTGGAGGACGGGGATATCTACCGCCTGAACGACACATCCGTCTATAATTATGTGGCGGCCCTTGCAGAAAAATATGATACATATGCCATGGAGCGGGAATTCACCACTCATGACGGAAGGACGATCAAGCTCAACAATGGTGAGAATACCGGAGTCTATAAAGGCGAATACAGAGGTGACTACGGCTGGGTGATGAACCAGGAAGAAACAGCCATGGGTCTGATAGAGGCTGTCAATGCGGGTCAGACAGGGCAGATCGAGCCTGTGTGGCTGTATGAAGCCATGAGGCTTGGCATAGATGATATAGGCGGCACATATGTGGAGATCAGCATAGAAGAGCAGAAAATGTGGTGTTATCAGGACTACAAAGTAGTGGTGGAGACACCTGTGGTGACAGGCAATCCGAATACCGGACATGCTACGCCCCAGGGAGGCTGCTGGGCAATCGATGCCAAGATCACAGACACCTTCCTTGTAGGTGAAGACTACAGAGCGCCTGTAAAATTCTGGCTGCCTTTCGATTCCCCCAACGATGTGGGGATCCACGATCTGGAAAGAAGTGAATTCGGAGGGACTGTATACCAGTCAAACGGTTCCCACGGATGTGTTAATACGCCTTATGATGCTGTGGAGCAGATATTCAACATCGTATCTGTGGGAACAGCGGTAATTGTGTATTAAGGATAAACAGGAAGAGTTTTTATGCTGTTCCCGGCGGAGTAAGTTTTGACCGCCGGGAGCAGTATTTTTTTACCAATAGTTACAACCATTTTCCTATTGACAATCTGTGTCAAAATGATAATATATAGTATATACTTTAATAAAATATTTTATAAAAGAAATATACTAAAACAGGAGGGATTTTATATGCTGCAGGAAATTATGGTGAAGCCTGGTAAAATTGAATTTCAGGAAGTGGAGATACCGCAGCCCGGGGAGAACCAGGTATTGGTGAAGATAATGAAAATAGGGATCTGCGGATCCGATATCCATGTGTACCACGGGGAGCACCCCTTCACATCGTATCCTGTGACACAGGGACATGAGGTATCAGGGGAGATAGTAAAGCTGGGAGAGAAAGTCAGGGATCTCTATGTGGGGCAGAAGGTCACAATAGAACCTCAGGTATACTGCGGTGAGTGCTATCCGTGCCGCCACGGCAAATACAATCTCTGTGAAGAACTGAAGGTGATGGGGTTTCAGACAACTGGAACGGCCTCAGAATACTTTGCCGCAGATGCCTCAAAGGTGACTCCCATACCCCAGGAGATGTCTTATGATGAGGGGGCTATGATCGAACCTCTGGCCGTGGCCGTGCATGGGGTGAAGCAGGTAGGAGACGTGAGGGGAATGAAGATCGCCGTTCTGGGAGCAGGGCCCATTGGAAACCTTGTGGCACAGACAGCGAAGGGCATGGGAGCTGAAAAAGTCATGATAACAGATATCAGTGACCTCAGACTTAAAAAAGCAGAAGAGTGTGGAATCCATGTGTGTGTAAATACAAGGGACAAAGACTTTGGCGAAGCTATGCTGGAAACCTTCGGACCGGATAAGGCAGATGTGATATATGACTGTGCGGGAAATAATACCACCATGGGGCAGGCGATCAAGTATGCCAGGAAGGGCAGCATCATTGTGCTGGTGGCGGTATTTGCAGGTATGGCGCAGATAGATCTGGCGGTGGCTAACGACCATGAGCTGGATATCAAGAGCACCATGATGTACCGCCATGAGGATTATCTGGATGCGATCCGGCTTGTGCAGGAGAAAAAGGTACATCTGAGTCCGTTAATATCCAGAAGCTTTGCATTCAAGGATTACCAGAAGGCTTATGAATATATTGATGAAAACAGGGAAACAACAATGAAAGTTCTCATTAATGTGCAGGAGTAGAGGAAGGAGCAGATATACGTATCCGTGTATTCCTTGTCATATCTGTCTATACATATTGACAAAATAAGATTACAAGTGTAAGATAATAACTATTACAGATGTAGGATAAAAGCCATGCCTGCTTTCGGGCATGGCTTTTGACAAAGTTAAAATCTTACAAATGTAATAGAATAAAGACATGACAAGGGGCGATAAGATGAAAATTAAAAAAGGTATCTCAAGGCTTGCCATACTTGCGGGACTTTTTACAATTATGGGAAGTATTCTGATCTTCCGGCTTTATCAGCTGCAGATCATAGAGGGAAAAAGCTATGAAGAAAATTTTGAACTGAGGATAAAGAAGACCTTGACAGAGAAGGCCGTCAGGGGAAACATCTATGACTGCAGCGGAGAATTGCTGGCAGGCAACAGGCTGGTCAGTACAATTACGATTGAGGACAACGGTACTTACGAGACTGACAGGGAGAGGCAGCTTACTCTGAATGGGACGATCTACCGTGTCATGAAGCTGCTTAAGGAGCAGGGGGAAGAGCTGATCAATGAACTGAAGATAGAGCCGGGGCAGGACGGCGGTTACAGATACCTGGCTGAAGGTACGGCGCTGGCAAGATTTAAAGCTGATATATATGGTAAAGCGTATATAGAAGATATGACCTCCCAAGAGGCGGATATGGATGCTGATGAGATGATCAAGTACCTGAAAAGTGAGGATATGTATTCGCTTTACAGTGAGGGCGGCAGGCCATATACTGACAAAGAATACGCAGAATACGGACTGCCCGGTAAGATGACTGAGGAGGAAGAGCTGGCTGTTATTGGAGTCCGGTATATGCTCTCATTAAATTCTTACCGGAAATATCTGCCGGTGACCATAGCCAGGGAGATATCGGAAAAAACAGCTGCAGCCGTCATGGAGAACAAGGCGGTCCTGCAGGGAATAGATGTGTCAGAAGAATGGATGCGGGTCTACAATGGAGGGGATGCCTTTGGCCATATCCTGGGATATACGGGAGTGATCTCGGCGGAGGAGATGGAGAGCACCCGAAAGAGGGGGGAAGACCCGGCTGCAGATGACATAGTGGGAAAGACTGGCATTGAGTATTATATGGATGAGTGGCTGCAGGGGCGGGACGGAATAAAAGAAGTCTATGTAAATAATACGGGAAAGGTGCTGCAGGAGGGGGAAATCATCAGGGAGGAAAGTCCGGGCGGCGATGTCACACTGAGTATCGACAAAGAGCTACAGGAGGCAGTCTATCAGATACTGGAGCAGAGGATAGCCGGTATCCTGATACAGAATATTATAGATGCCAGGAGTTTTGATGTGACATCTGTGGCTGATGCTTCAGATATCAAGATCCCTGTATATGACGTATACTATGCCCTGTTTGACAATGATGTGATAGATATGGACAGGATGGGGGAGGATGGGGCGTCCGCCCTGGAAACAGAGCTGAATGCCCGCATAACCGGAAAAACCGCTCTGGAGGCGGGGAGGATACGTACAGCCCTGGAAAATGAAAAGGCAGATTACGGGAGTATGCCGGAAGAACTCCAGATATACCTTACATATATGCTGGATGACTTCCTGGAATGGGAGGAAGACAGGCTGGATAAAAGCGATGGTATCTACCGGGCATGGCAGCAGGGAAAGCAGACTGACATCAGGGAACTGCTCATGCGGGGAATCGAAAAAGGATGGTTTGCTGCCGGAGGGGCAGATGAGGGAGATAAGTATCTCACAGGCGGGGAATTATATGCGCTTTTCCTGGATGAGACTCTGGAAGGACTGGAGAATGATAAAGGTTTCAGAAAGCTGGTTTGCAGGCAGATGATCCTGTCAGATGGGATATCGCCTTCAGAAGTATGCAGACTGCTGTATGAACAGGGGGAACTGGAAGAAGACGAAGATTACGGGAGACTCTTGTCAGGCGGGATCTCCCCATATGATTTTATTATTGCAAAGATAGCTTCACTGCAGATCACACCAGGGCAGCTGGCCTTGGCGCCGTGCTCCGGTTCCGCTGTAATTACTGATGTGAATACAGGAAAGGTGCTCGCCTGCGTCAGCTACCCCGGATACGACAGCAGCAGGCTGGCAAATGAGATGGATACAGATTACTATTATAAGCTGTATCATGATAAGTCAGCCCCTTTCTATAACAAGGCTACTCAGCAGCTGACAGCGCCGGGCTCTACATTTAAGCCGGTCACTGTCATAGAAGGGCTGCAGGAAGGCATGATTGATTATCATACTGCTCTGGAATGTGACGGAGTGTTTGACAAGGTGGAACCTCATCTGAAATGCTGGAACTGGTCAGGCCACGGGCTCATCACGGGGGCAGCTGATGCCCTTAAAAATTCCTGCAATGATTATCTGTGTGAGATATCCTACAGAATGGGCATGTCCGGCAGGGAGGAATTTTCAGATGACCAGGCATTAGAGTACATACAAAAGTATGCCAGCCTTTTCGACCTAGATAAAGAGTCAGGGATAGAGATCACAGAAAGCAGCCCTCAGATATCAGACCATTACGGTATCCCCTCAGCGATCGGCCAGGGGACCCACAATTATTCTACATCACAGCTTGCCAGGTATGTGACAACACTGGCTAATCAGGGGACAAGCTATAAGCTTTCCCTGATCGAAGAGGCAGGCACGCAGCAGGCTCCCAGGATCGAAAGCAGGATAGACCTGCCCCCGGAGGTCTGGGATACGGTGAAGGAGGGGATGGAGGAATTCGCATCATCGGCCTCATATCTGGGAGAGCTGAATATCAGGACTGCGGGAAAGTCCGGGACTGCGCAGGAATCAGATATCAGGCCGGACCATGCGCTTTTTGTAGGCTATGCGCCGGCAGATGCTCCAAAGATAGCTGCAGCAGTCAGGATAGCGAACGGATATACATCGGGGAATGCTGTGGCAGCTGCGGCAGATATGTTTAAGTATTACTTTGAGGGAGATGAATCTGTGCTCAACTCAAAAGCTTCCCAGGCTTCCACGGTGAGGACAGACTAAAAGCAGCGGCGCCAAGTATTTTCATGCAAAATACGTGCGAAAACACCTGGCGGGACACTAAAAAGCTGGACTGCAACGTAAACCTGCTTTTATTATAAAATCTGCTTGACTTTCCGGAAGAACCTGTATTAAAATAAAAAAAGTACGGACTCGGACTAATTTACAGCTTATCATTGTCAGAAACGGACAGTCCGGGAAGAACTTTGATCTTAAATATAGGAATCTGGGAGGATAAGAATATGAACAGGGAAGAAATGAAGAGCCAGGTCAGGCGGTATTACAATATATGGAGGGAAATGCTGGTCAGCTATGAGGAGTGGGCAAAGGAGTACGGTATCTCATATAACTGTCTTCTGGTGCTCTACTCCCTCTGGGAAGACAGGGAAAACTGTACACAGAAGGAGATCTGCCGCCAGTGGGTGCTGCCCAAGCAGACGGTCAATACAATTTTAAAAGACCTGCAGAAAAAAGGGATGATAGATTTTAAAGTGATGGAAAAAGACCACAGGAATAAATCTATCCATCTCACGAAAGAAGGTGAGGGCCTGACAGAGGAGATCATCCCGGCCCTTCAGGAGCTGGAGGCCTCAGTGATGGAGGAGCTGGGGGAAGTCAGAAGCAGCTCTCTCATAGAAAATACAGCATTGTTTGCAGAGTATTTCAGAAAGGGGAAGGAAAAAAGAAAATGAGGGAAAAGAAAGAGTTTTTATTATATGTGATCCCCTCAGTACTGGCTTTCGCCCTTTCAGGAGTATATGCTATCGTGGACGGCTTTTTTGTGGGAAACAGCATAGGGGATGCGGGGCTGGCGGCTATCAATGTGGCCTATCCTGTGACAGCCCTGCTGCAGGCTCTGGGAACGGGGATAGGAATGGGCGGGGCAGTGCAGTATTCCATCCATGCAGGAGAAGATAAGAGAGAAGAGCAGAGAGCATATATTAGCTGGACCCTCCTTCTGCTGGCGGTTTCAAGCCTGGCGGCTGTGCTGCTCCTCTTTCCTTCTGTGTCAGCTATCCTGTCTGCTTTTGGTGCAAAAGGGCAGCTGCTGGAGATGGGAAAGGAGTATCTCCGGATGATCATTCTTGGAGCAGTTTTCCAGATATTCGGGACAGGTCTTGTGCCTCTCATCAGGAATATGGGAGGTTCTGTTTTTGCCATGTGTGCCATGATCGCAGGCTTTCTCACAAATATCCTTCTGGACTATCTCTTTGTGTGGGTATTTGGATATGGGCTGGGCGGCGCTGCGGCCGCAACCATCATCGGCCAGACAGTTACTGTGGCGGCATGCGTGGTGTTTGTACTGAAGAAGGGACCCGGACTGTCATTAAAGTCAGGGATAAAGCCTGGAAGGCTGTCAAGAAATATCATGAAGGTGGCAGTGTCGCCTTTTGGACTTACCTTTTCGCCGAACATAGTGCTGATCCTTATGAATAAGTTTTCTATGATGTACGGGGGAGAGGGCGCAGTGGCTTGCTATGCAGTCATTGCCTATATCTCCACAATAGTGCTTCTGCTCCTGCAGGGAGTAGGGGACGGGAGCCAGCCTCTTGTAAGCAGGTATTACGGAAGGGGGAGGGCAGAGAGTGTCAGGTCAGTTGGAAGAATGGCATATATCAGCGCTTTTCTTCTGGCAGCAGCCTGCATAGCGGGTCTTTATGCTGCAAGGAATCTGATAGCCCCTGTATTTGGGGCATCTGCGGAGGTCAGTAAGATGTCGGCGGAGGTACTGCCGTTCTTTCTGGCAGGATTCATGTTTATAGCATACCTGAGGATAACTACAGCCTGCTGCTATGCCACGGAAAAAAATGTAAGGGCGTTTATCCTGATATACGGCGAGCCTGTTATGCTGTTTGCAGCGCTTTTGCTTCTTCCGGAATTTATGGGGCTGGAAGGAGTGTGGGCTGCAGTGCCGGTATCACAGTTTCTGACCGCGGCATGCGGCGTGATCATTCAGAGACTGCCGGCTTCCTGAGCCGCTTTGCGAACCCGCTGAGGAGTATCACCGTACAGCCTTTTAAACGTCCTCATGAAAACCTTATAATTGGTGATTCCGTTTTTTTCCATGAGGAGGGTGACACTGTCATCAGTCCTCTTCAGATCCTCATACAGATGCATGGTACGGACTGCATTCAGATATTCAAGGAATGTCTGGCCTGTATATTTTTTGAACATCCTGCAGAAATATTCTCTGCTGAGTCCCAGAAAATCAGCCGCATCATCCAGAGACAGGGAATCCTGAAAATGCTGTCGGACCCATTCCATTGCACGTGTGATCCTGTACAGGTCCCGGCTGGCAAAGCCGGATTCCTGGGGGATGGAGCGGCTGGAGTAATCCTTATAGAGATAGTAGATCAGCTCATACAGCCTGGAGGTGAAAAGCAGCTGGTATCCGTCCTCCTGAGCCTGGTATATTTTCAGCATCTCCTGTATATAGAAGAAAACCTCATCAGGTTTCTCCGGGCCGGGGGATATCAGTGTCTGGAAATGAAGAAATTCAAACCTGGGCAGGTACTGCTTTATCTGTTCCACAGATATCTGCAGCAATATGTAGGTAGTGAACCCATATGTCTGCGTCATATGCAGATCTTTGGAATTAATGACGATGATATCGCCCGGTGCCATATTATATGTCTCCGCCTGCACAACAGCTGTAAGCTCACCGCTTATGAGGTACAGGATTTCCAGATACTCATGCCAGTGGGCAGGGATCGTATTTGTGGAGCACTTTACGAGATTGAATCTTGCCGGCAGGTATTCAGTTTCTGCGACGACTTCATGTGTATATTTGGGCATTGTCTCATCCTTTCGTCATTCTTATGTGTTGTCATCATTATGTTATTTGCCGGGGCGTCTTCCTGGTGTCTGATATAAGCCTGATACGAACTATATCAATTATGACAAATTTTAATTACAAATATTCTATCAGAATCATATAAAAATATCAATATCAACCTATAAAAGGATAAAATGGAGTCTAGAAAACCAGCCCTGGATCATGCATAATAGATGATAACAGTCATGCTGCCGCAGCTGTTTTACAGCTTGGATTTATGAAGGCATGTATCGCAAGGTTATATATGATAATGAGGAGGATATACAATGCAGTTAAAGACGAGGACATTTACAGGAACTACATCTGATGGGGTGACATCAAGAGAGCTGGCAAACAGAAAGCTTGCACGCAGGGCGGCAGCAGAAGGGTTTGTGCTCTTAAAAAATGAAGGGCATTTCCTTCCTGTGGAGAAAAACAGCAAGATCGCGCTCTATGGTGCAGGAGCAGTGAAGACGATCAAGGGCGGGACAGGCTCAGGTGATGTGAACGAGAGGGACTGCGTAAGTATCTGCCAGGGAATGAAGCAGGCAGGTTTTATTATAACGAGTGAGAAATGGCTGGATTCCTATGCCGCCCTGTATGACCAGGCGAGGCTTGAATGGAAGGAGGCCATCATGAAGAGAGTAGAAGAATATGACGGGAATTTCTTCAGGGCATACTCTTCCATACCATTTACCATGCCCTGCGGCAGTCCTCTTGATATGGAGGCAGCCAGGGCAGATGATGCGGACACTGCAGTATTTGTGCTCAGCCGTATAGCGGGAGAAAATAAAGACAGGCATGATGAGGCGGGTGACTATTATATCACAGAGGAAGAAAAGGCGCTGCTCTCACAGGTGTCAGAGGCTTATGAAAATATCGTGCTTGTGATCAACACAGGTGGTCTTGTAGACCTTGCATTTACAGAAGAGTTTACAAATATCAGGTCCATCCTGCAGTTTATGCAGGCAGGTCAGGAAGGCGGAAGTGCATTTGCTGATGTGATAACAGGTGAAGTGACTCCTTCCGGAAAAATGACAGATTCCTGGGCAATGACATATGGAGATTATCCTAATTCATGCACCTTCAGCTACAAGAACGGCAATACTGACACTGAAAAATATGAAGAGGGCATCTATGTGGGATACCGCTATTTTGATACGTTTGACATACCGGTGCGCTATTGCTTTGGTTACGGTCTGTCCTATACAGAATTTGATATCTGCCCGGGCAGCATAACAGTAGACGGAATGGGGACGGAAAAACCGGAAGTGACAGCCAGGGCAGCTGTAAAAAATAACGGCAGCCAGTATTCCGGCAGGGAAGTGGTGCAGGTCTATGTATCCTGTCCTCAGGGCAGGCTTCCAAAGGAGTACCGCCGTCTGGCAGGATTTGGGAAGACACGCCTTCTGAAGCCGCAGGAGACACAGGATATGAAGATAACATTTCCTCTGTATCAGCTGGCTTCATATAGTGAGGAGAGATCAGCCTGGATCCTGGAGGCTGGAACATATGGAATCTGGACAGGAAATTCATTAAATGATGCCAGGCTGGCAGGTACGCTTACACTGGATGAGGATGCAGTAATGGTCCAGTGCAGCCATATCTGTGAGCTGAAGGAAGAGTTAAAGGAACTTGTGCCTGATGAAGCAAAGATGAGGGCGAAGGAAGAAAAATGGCTGAAGGAGGCTGAGAGCCTTAAGGTACAGAATATAGCCATAAAGGCTGAGGATATCCTGACAGAGACTGTAGAGTATTCAAGCATACCGGATGAGTTTTCAGGCAGGGCAGGTGAAATAGTAAATACACTTTCCGAGGAGCAGCTGATTCAGCTTGCAACAGGTGATCCCGGAAAAGGCCAGGGAAATGCACTCGGCAGCGCAGGACTTACAGTTCCGGGAGCGGCAGCAGAGACATCCGGTGCGGCAGCTCTGGAACCGTGGAATGTGGCAAGTATGGTTTTGGCTGACGGGCCGGCAGGACTCAGGCTGAATAAGACTTACCAGGTGGTGGACGGCAAGATCAAACAGGAGGATTTCCTCAAGTCCTTCGAGGGCGGTTTCTTTGCTCCTGAATCAGAAAAGGAAGGAACTACTTATTATCAGTTCTGTACAGCCATCCCTGTGGGAACGCTTCTGGCTCAGACATGGGATACGGAGCTGGTAAATGAGATAGGCGAAATGATAGGCCACGAGATGGAGCTGTTCAATGTGACATTGTGGCTGGCGCCTGGAATGAACATCCACAGGAATCCTCTCTGCGGCAGGAATTTTGAATATTATTCAGAAGATCCGCTGCTTGCAGGCATCATGGCTTCAGCCATGACACTGGGAGTGCAGAAGGTGCCAGGCTGCGGGACCACGATCAAGCATTTTGCGTGCAACAACCAGGAAGACAACAGGATGGGTTCAGACTCTGTTCTTTCAGAGCGCACTCTCAGGGAGATATATCTGAAGGGCTTTGAGATAGCAGTGAAAAATGCCCAGCCAATGTCCATGATGACATCCTATAATATGATCAACGGGGTCCATGCAGCCAATTCTTATGATATCTGTACAAAGGCAGCACGTGATGAGTGGGGATTTGCAGGAGCCATCATGACAGACTGGACCACCACAACTGATTCCACAAGAGGGATCTGTACTGCAGCAGGCTGCATGAGGGCAGGAAATGATATGGTAATGCCGGGCGTGCCTGAGGATCATGACAATATCAGGGCGGAATTAAAGGACGGCACACTGGACATCAGATGGCTGAAGAAATGTATCTGCAACACAGTGAACCTGGCCCTTCAGTCAAACCAGTATGAGGGGGCTGTCAGCTACCTGGATCAGTTTGAAGGCCTTGATACATATATGAAAGCAAGATAATTGAAAAAATATACGACAGATATACAGGGGGGCTGCACTGGCAGCGCCCCTTTGTTTTGTTCACTGAATAAAATTATTTATTTGGGTCAATACTCTAATCAATTAAAGTATATGTACGCCCTTTCGGGGCGGCAGGACAGGGGGAAATTGTATGTTAGAGTCGATAGAAGAAAAAACAATGGTACATTTTTTGAGCAGATTTACAGATCATCCTTTTGTGATAAAGTTCAGGGACCACGAGTTTCCTGTGGGTGAGGGCAGCCCGGCGTTTACAGTTGTATTTAAGGAGGCTATACCTGTTTCAAAGCTTCTGACCAGCACATCCCTGGCTCTGGGTGAGGCCTGCATGGACGGAAAACTGGAGGTTGAAGGGAATCTCTACGAAGCACTGGACCATTTTCTGGGCCAGATGGGGAAATTCTCCACAGATGAGAAGGTACTTAAAAAGCTGATCCACACCTCCACCTCTAAGAAAAACCAGAAAAAAGAAGTAAGCAGCCATTATGACATAGGGAATGATTTCTACAGGCTCTGGCTGGATGAAACCATGAGTTACTCGTGCGCCTACTTTAAAAATGAGAATGATACTCTCTATGAGGCCCAGGTAAATAAAGCAGATTATATTCTGGAAAAGCTTTACCTGAGGGAAGGAATGTCACTGCTGGATATCGGCTGTGGATGGGGCTTCCTGCTGATCGAGGCTGCCAGGAAATACAAGATAAAGGGCACCGGGATCACATTGAGCCAGGAGCAGGAGAAGGAATTTAAAAGGCGGATCAGGGAGGAAGGGTTAGAGGATTATCTGGATGTAAAGCTGATGGATTACAGGGACCTGCCGGATTCAGGCCTGTCATTTGACAGGGTAGTCAGTGTGGGTATGGCGGAACACGTCGGCAGGGAAAATTACAGACTCTTTATCGACTGCGTGAATGGGGTATTAAAGGAGGGCGGCGTATTCCTGCTGCATTTTATCAGCGCCCTTAAAGAGCATCCCGGGGATGCATGGATCAAAAAATATATCTTTCCGGGCGGGGTGGTCCCTTCGCTGAGGGAGATGATCTACGGATTGGCTGAGGATAATTTTCATGTGCTGGATGTGGAAAATCTGCGCCTTCACTACAACAAGACCCTGCTGTGCTGGGAAAAGAATTTTCAGGAGCACATCGGGGAGGTAGAGCAGATGTTTGATGAAAAATTCGTGAGAATGTGGGAGCTTTACCTGTCGGCATGTGCTGCAACCTTCCACAACGGAATCATTGACCTGCACCAGATCCTGGCCACCAAAGGCGTCAACAACAGCCTGCCAATGGTGAGATGGTACTAAATAGCAGCTTAAAATCCACGCAGGCCGTTGTAATGATCGATCAAATACGAGAGGCGCAGCAGAAAGCAGGTATGCACATCCTCCAGATCAAGTCCGCAGACTTCAGAAATTCTGTCCAGCCGGTACACAAGTGAGTTGCGGTGGATGTAGAGCTGCTCTGAAGAGAGCTTGATGCTTCCGCCGCAGTCTAAATATACACACAGTGTCTCATAGAGCTGTGTGTTATTTTTATGGTCATACTGCCGGAGCCGGGCCAGGGCCGGGTGGCAGAAACGCCCGAGGGAATCAGGGGAAGAGACTGCGGAAAAGAGGTCGAAGACCTGATAATCCACATATCTGCAGACCTCCTGGTCAGGAGAAAATCTCTGTCCCAGTTCAAGGGCGGCATAAGCCTGTTCATAGTGGGATACAAAGTTCTCCATATTAGAGAATGTATTGCTAATCCCCAGACGTACATGCTCTTTGGATGAGTACTGGCCGAGCAGGGTATATACATGTTTCTGCGCATCTGAGTCCTTCTCTGCGGGGACAACGGCTACGATCCCGTTTTTATGGTAAGTGACATGGGTGCCCGGAAGCAGTGACTTGAGGTTTCTGGCTGTATATTCCTTGAGGTGGCGTCTTCCCATATATTGGGTGGGCCGCACAAAAAGTACATACATGTGTTCAGGAAAAGCCATCTTGTCCAGACGGGGAAGGATATCCCCGGAAGGGGCGCCGATAAGCATATCGTAGAGCAGCTGCTGGTAGGGGCTGGGGCCCTGGTAGAGATCAGGAACATAGTGGCCCACAGTATAACTGAGAGCCTGGCTGACTGTACTCAGCATTTCCCTGTGTGAAGGTATGAACGCAGTCTCCCCCTCTATCATGAGCACGAAACCGATCTGCATTCCTCCGTGGAAGACCTTACAGCTGAGCTTGCGGTAGGGGGATTCCGGGCAGGTGACCTCCACGGCATCCAGAGTCATGGCAGCATTTTTCAGAGGCTCCAGTTCTTTCACAGCGCTGATGAAATCATAGCTGCAGTATCCCTGGCGTATATTTTCCTTCCACAGAGGATCAATGACAGGGATAGAGGAAGAATTGGCTATGATCTTAAAGGTCATATCGTTAAAGACAAGAGAATTGCCAAGCCTGATAGCGGCAGCATTCAGCACTGATTCAAGGGAGTGTGTCTCATCAGCCAGCGCTTTCAGTTCTTCGTAGAGCCCCCGGCTTCTGTTTGATTCTATATACGTCCTGGCCTGGTTGAAAATAGAAAAGAGGGAGGAGCTTTCAATAAGGGCGGCATTCCGGAATGGGAGAGCCGCGAGAGGGCCATAACAGGATGTTTCAGAAGACAGGCTGCTGCAGCCAAGTATGCACTGGGGAGGCAGGGGCTGGCCGGGATTTATTTGGTCACTGTAACCAAAGTAAAGCGTGCTGGTGTTGTAGCGGAACTGGCAGTTGTCTATGAGAGCCACATCCTGGATCTCCCAGCTGTCTGAGGCCCGCAGAATGTGTATTTCGCATTTATTGGATATTTTTTCAGTCAGATATATAAAATTCATGGCATATTCCCCCTTCTGCATGCAGGCGCATCCCTGTCAGGAATATATGGGGCTCCTGTCTGCGGACTTGCCAAACCGGCTGTTTTACATTGTCTTAAGTAGAGTATAGTGCACGGTGCACAAATTGTCAAATATTTATCATTCACGGTACACGTTGAAAAGAAATGCAAATTTGTATAAAGTTAGGGGTAGAAAAGAACGGAAAGGAAATTCATTTTATCCGCCCTGCACAGATTAATACAGGCGCGGGTACAATACAAGGAGGCAGCAGTATGTACGAAAAAATGTTTTCACAGGGAAAGATCGGAAATGTAACAATTAAAAACCGTCTTGTAATGTCACCAATGGGGATCGGGCTGGCAAATCTGGACGGAACGCCGTCAGAGGATATGATAGCTTACTATGAGGCCAGGGCAATAGGCGGGGCAGGGCTCATCATTCCTGAAATCACCAGGGTCAACGATGTCCACGGAGCGGGCCTGCTGCGCCAGCTGTCCGTGACAAAGGACAGACATATCGAACCCCTTTCACGGCTGGCGGATGCCATACATAAGCACGGCAGCAAGATATTTATACAGCTGCATCACCCGGGACGTGAGACTGTGTCGGCGCTGCTTGGAGGACAGCCGGTGGTGGCGCCTTCTGCCATACCCTGCAAATATCTGCAGCAGAATACAAGGGCTCTGACAACCGAAGAAGTGAAAGAGCTGACCAGTCAGTTTGCAGAAGGTGCCGTCAGAGCCAGGAAAGCAGGATGCGACGGAGTAGAACTGCACGCTGCGCATGGTTATCTGCTTCAGCAGTTTCTGTCACCGTATACAAATAAGAGGGAGGACGAATACGGAGGCAGTTTTGAGAACAGGCTGAGGATCGTCACAGAAATTATTGAAAAGATCAGAGCGGCCTGCGGGGAGGAATTCCCGGTGGGTGTACGTTTAAGTGTGGAGGAATTCCTGGATCAGACAGGTGTCACAGAAGATTACATACACATTCAGGACGGTGTGAAGATCGCAGCAGCCCTGGAGAAAACAGGCATTGATTTCCTGGATGTGAGCTGCGGGCTGTATGAGACTGGTATGACATGTGTGGAGCCCATCTCATTTGGACAGGGATGGAGGCGTGACCTCATTGCTGCAGTAAAGAGCAGGGTAAAAATACCTGTGATAGGTGTGTCGGCTATCAGGGAGCCTGAGGAAGCTGAAAAATTCCTGGAGGATGGCATTGAAGATTTTGTATCCATGGGACGTGCCTGGCTGGCAGATGAAGAGTGGGGGCGCAAAGTCCGGGAGGGCAGGGAGAGTGAACTGAGAAAATGTATTTCCTGCCTGCGCTGCTTTGAGAGCCTGAATGAATATAATGCAGCAGGAATGCCGCCGGAATGTGCCGTGAACCCCAGGCTTGCAAAAGAGAGGAAGTACAGTGGACTGCCGCATGTCACAGACAGCCGCAGAGCAGTTGTAATAGGAGGCGGCCCTGCCGGCATGAGTGCAGCCAGGACACTTGCCTTGCGGGGCGTGAAGGTAACACTTATAGACAGGCAGGATACACTTGGCGGGACAGTCAATCTTGCAAAGAAACCGCCACTGAAGGAGCGGATGCAGTGGGTTGCCGACTATTATGAGGAGGAATTTAAGCGCCTTGGAGTAGAGGTCAGACTGAATACGCAAGCAGATGCAGACATGGTTATGGAGTGCCGTCCTGATGCAGTCATCGCAGCTACAGGCTCTGTGTCTGTTGTGCCCGGAAAAATACCGGGTATCCATGGGCCGAATGTATATACAGTGGAGGAAGTTTTAAAGGATGAGGCCAGGCTGGACGGAAAAAAGGTGACAGTTATCGGAGCAGGGCTGACAGGTCTGGAGACAGCTGAGTATCTCTGCGCAAAGGGGTGCAGCGTTACAATTGTAGATATGCTGGATAAGCCCGCACCGGCAGCAAACCATACAAATGTGATGGATGTATGCGGCCGTCTTCAGAAATACGGGGCCAGATATCTCCTGGGCCATACACTAAAAGAAATCGGGGAAGACGGTGTGACGGCAGAAAGTGCAGAGGACCATAAAGAGAAAAAGGTACCTGCAGATGCAGTAGTCTTATCTCTGGGCTTCCGGCCGGACTGCTCCCTGGCTGAGGAGTTAAAGAGCCGGGGTGTGGAGGTCAGGATCGTGGGAAGCGCTGTAAAAGACGGCAATATCGCACCGGCAGTACGCACTGGATATGAGGCGGGGCGTGAGCTGTTTGCAGAAAAAGCGAAGGTTCCAAGCTTTAAAGTATCTCAGGAAGAGATTTCCCAATTTGGAAAAGTGTCCCTGATGGATGGGCAGGAAGGGCTTTACATGGCCTATCTGACCGACCCGGCAGCCATAGCCAGGCTGCTTCCGCCGCCTCTTGTGCCGTTTTCCATGCCGGTAGTCACATTATCTGTCTGCCGTATAAAGAACCCCACATTCGCTGATGATTATTATGAAGCGATCCTGGGAGTATATGCCACATACGGGAAGAATCTCGGTCTGTATCCTCTGGGACTTGTGCTGGGAGGCCCGGGCGCGGAGATGGCAGTGCAGTGCGGCCGTGACAACGGCAGCATCCCTAAAAAAATGGGCGCTGAATTCGTGATCCGCCGAAACGGAAATACGGTGACAGCGGGAGTGACAAGAAGAGGGACCCAGCTGGTAGAGGCCGCAATGGAGCTGGGCGAATACAACAGCCCCCTGACACACATGCTCTATCAGGCTCCAGGAGCCGGGAAGAAGACATTTGGGGGCGGATTCTACTATCACTTTGACAGGGAGCCGGATGAGAACGGTATATCCCATTTCAGAAACGGAGCGCTTCTTATGAACCAGTGCGAATATAATTACGAATCCTGGGAGCCGGGATGTGTCTCGCTGAATTTGAAATCCAGTATAGATGACCCGTGGGCAGAACTTCCTATAAATACTATTATAGGCGGAGCATATTCTAAGAACAGCCTGCTGGTGCATAAACTGAATCTGGCGCAGAATCTGGATGCCGATACAGTGATCCCTTATCTGCTTACAGGACGCTATGACAGGACAGCATTTATGGAGACCGGCCGCATATAGGCCGCAGGAAAGGATGGTATGAAATATGACAGGATTATTTGATCTTACAGGAAAAACAGCAGTAGTTACAGGAGCTAGCTCAGGACTTGGGGCAGACGCGGCGCTGGCCTATGCACAGTCGGGCGCAGATGTGGCTCTTCTGGCAAGGCGGGTGGATAAGCTGAACCAGGTAAAAGAAGAGATAGAAAAGACGGGGCGCAGGGCTGTCGCACTTGCATGTGACGTGACAGAGGAAGGGAGCGTAAAAGGAGCCGTCGAAGAAGTCCTTAAGGAATTCGGACACATTGACATTCTGCTCAATAATGCGGGAGTAGCTGTCCGCGGCGGCGTTGATTCCATGTCGGAGGAGGACTGGGACAGATCCTTCAATACAAATGTAAAAGGCATCTTCTTTATGTCAAAATATATAGTGCCCCAGATGAAAGAGCGCGGCTACGGAAAAATTGTAAATATCGCTTCCGTAAATGCAGTTATAGCTGACAAAAATGATATGTTTATCCGGCATTCTTATAATGCATCAAAGTCTGCAGTCCTTGGACTTACGAAGGGAATGGCCTGCTCCTACGCAAGATACGGGATCACTGTAAATGCTGTAGGCCCCGCTCTTTTTGAGACGGAGATGACCGCCGGGACGCTTTTCAAATCAGAGCAGTTCCTTCAGGGATATTCAGCCATGAATCCGGCAGGGCGTCCGGGAAAGAAGGGAGAGTTAAACGGTACAGTACTCTACCTCTCCAGTGATGCATCCAGCTATGTACAGGGACAGTTTATTGTGGTAGACGGGGGAGGAGCCATCGTATAAAAAGCATAAAAAGCTGCAGATGGTTTCTAAATATACCTTGAACTGACCGTATATTTTTGGTATAATATTTATGAGAATAATCAGACTAAAACAATATATACTTGAAGGTGCCTGAAATTAATAGGGTGTACATTCCTGTTCTTTCACAATCAGTCAGAACATAAATGTACAGAAAGGAGTGCTTATGAACAGCGCAATAATCTGGCTTCTGATATTTTTGTTTAGTCCTGTTATAATACTCATAATCTGTGCAGTCTGGTCCAAGATCGATTATAACAGGCAGGTGGCAGGCAAGAAAAAAGTCAGGGGACTCAAAAAAGATCAGGTGATCTTAGATGATAAAGGGGTTCCCAATGTAGAAACCGAGATGCTTCGGAATGAAGCGAAGATGAAGAGTGCACAGAATGCCATGAGCATGATGAATCTGAAATAATACAAAATAAAATCCTGGTCAATACCATAAATGTTGACCAGGATTTTGTGCGGGAAAATGGAGGATGGGTAAATGGAAGGAATCATCAAAAGGGCGGAGGAATTTTTGCACCATAAGTTTAATGACAGCAGTTATTTTCGTGAACACCCCGGAGAAAAGGCGTACAGGCTGGAACACAGCATCAGGGTGGCGAACATTGGGGCTGCAATAGCGAGGCAGGAGGGGATGAATACAGAAGCCATGGCAATAGCCTGTCTGCTCCATGATGTCAGTTATTGCAGGGGTATCACTGCAGTGGAGGACTGGAAAGAGCATGGAAGAGAAGCGGCCAGAATAGCAAGGCCTTTTTTAGAATCACTCCATCTGTCGGAACATACAGCAGAACAGATCATGTACGGCATTGCTGCGCATGTAGATGGAAAGACGGATTTTGCCGGTGAGCCGACTGCATTTACAGAAACAGTCTGCGATGCAGACAATATAGACCGCTATGATGTGTACCGCCTGTTCGAAAATCTAAGTAACAATGGTTTTATGGAAATGACACTGGACGAGAAAGAAAAATATGTAGTACAATTAAGTGATAAATTGTCCTGCTACAGAGATGAAGAATTAGCCACGGAGACGGCAACACTGATGTGGAGGGAGAAAATTAACTTCCAGCTTACGTTCTTTGAACACATGGAACGGCAGCTGAAGGACAGCAGAAGTTACCGTTTACCGGAGTGAACGGCAACAGGCTGAAGTCTTCAGCACTAATAAGCAGCAGGCTGAAAAGAGAGGAAATAAAATGGAACGAGAAATACCGGCAGAAGATTTAAAAAAGCTATATGGCTCAAATGATATGGTAAAGGCAGACTGTGGCGGCTGCAAAGGGTGCTCAAGCTGCTGCAGCGGGATGGGCGAATCAATCGTGCTGGATCCCCTGGATATCCACTTCCTGAAAACGAATCTGGGCATTTCATTTGAAGAGCTGATGCAGGAGAGGATAGAACTGAATGTAAAGGATGGCATCATACTGCCGAACCTGAAGATGGCTGGGGAGCGGGAGGCATGTACTTTTTTAAGCCCGGAGGGGCGCTGCACGATCCACTCCTTCAGGCCGGGCCTTTGCAGGCTCTTCCCCCTGGGCAGGTATTATGAGGGTGGATCCTTCCGGTATTATCTGCAGAGCAGGGAATGTCCGAAAGAAGATAAGACAAAGGTCAAGGTAAAGAAATGGCTGGGAATACCTGACCTGAGGCAGAATGAAGAGTTCACTTCAAAATGGCACTATTTCCTTAAGAGTATAAAGTTAAAAGCTGCCGGGGAGCAGGATATGCGCTTCAGCCGGGAATGCAGCATGTATGTGCTGGAGAATTTCTATATAAAGGATTATGCGCCTGATAAAGACTTTTACAGCCAGTTCTATGAAAGACTTTCTCATGCGGAAAAACTGCTTTCAATGTGACAGCGCAGCGGAAACGATAATTATTGTTTGTCTGCAGTCTGCGGGACCGCCTCAATCGAGGCGGTCCTTTCTTTACATTTTGCACAAAATATAAGCCTGTCTATATTGATAATTATGACGAAATTGCATTTATAATCAAAAAAACACTGACAATTTATATTTTAAAATGATAAGATACAGTTATAAAAATAATGGTTATAGAAAGGCAGGAAATGCGATGAGAAGAATTATTAGCGCCTGTTTGCTGCAGACAATGAAATTTGATACTGCACATGACGCGGATCCCGGGAAAGAATTTGAGATGTACTGCAGTAAACTCGACAGGCAGGGAGTCAGATATGTGATCGAGGAAAATAAGCTGCAGGATGATGGCTCTATAGTTGTAAAAATCAGGAAACAGTATAATGCATATAAAACAGAGGGGTATCTGGACTGACAGTTGCTGCAGGTACAGATGGCCTTTCTGGGACTGCAGAAAGGATGAAATGCGGATGTTTGGAAAAGGTGACTATGTAGTTTATGGAAGCACCGGTGTGTGCAGGATAGAGGATATCACTGTAATGGACATGGAGGGAGTGCCAAAGGACAGGCTGTATTATCTGCTCTGCCCTCTGGGGCAGATGGGAGGCAGGATATTTACTCCTGTAGATAATCCCAAGGCTGCTATGAGAAGCGTGCTGGTCCGGGAAGAGGCATTAAGCCTGCTGGAAGATATACCGGAGATAGAGGAGGTAGTCGTCCCTAATATCAAGCTCCGTGAAGAGAAATATAAGGAATGTGCCAGAAGCGGTGACTCCCGTGATTGGGTAAAAATCATCAAGACACTTTATCTGAAACGTCAGAAGAGGATACGGGAGGGAAAACGCCTGCCCGCCTCAGATGAGAGATATCTGAAGATGGCTGAAGAGAATCTGTTTACAGAACTTTCAGTGGTATTTGGAGAGACACAGGAAGAGGCAGAGCGCAGGGTCGCTGAGAGGATGCTGGCTGAGTGCGCAGACAAAAGCCAGATGGCTGAAATGTAATAAGGGCAGATTTATTCTGCCCTTATTCTATTTACAAATACTCTGCGGTATGGTTATAATAACCTGGAGCGTGTTTAAAAAAAGCTCTTTAAATGACAGAAATCAATCGAAGGAGACGCAGATGCTTTTTTATTTTGCACCAATGGAAGGAATTACAGGTTATATATACAGGAATGCGCATGCCAGGTATTTTGGCGGGATCGATAAATATTTTACGCCCTTCATCATGCCAAACCAGAACAGATGCATGAATACTAAGGAGTTGAATGATGTTCTGCCGGAACATAACAAGGGAATGGAGATTGTTCCGCAGATTTTGACAAATAAGGCAGAGGATTTTATAAACGCAGCAGAAAAACTGAAGGAGCTGGGGTACAGTGAAGTAAATCTGAATCTGGGATGTCCCTCCAGAACAGTTGTCTCAAAGGGAAAAGGAGCCGGCTTCCTGGAATATCCCGACCGTCTTGAGAGATTTTTAAACAGTATATTTGAAAGCTCCGGTTTGAAAATATCTGTAAAGACAAGGCTGGGAATGTATGAGCCTGAGGAATTTAACAGGCTTCTGGAGATATTTAATAAATTTCCGCTGTCTGAGCTGATCATTCATCCCAGGGTCCAGACTGATTATTATAAAAATAAGCCGGTCCTGGAAAGCTACAGGAAGGCTGAAGAGTCGTCCGAAAATATTCTCTGCTACAATGGAGACGTGTTCACCAGGCAGGATTATGAGGCGGCAGTATCAGGATTTACAAGGACAAATGCAGTCATGATGGGGCGGGGGCTGCTTAGAAATCCAAATCTTGTACATAATATCAGGCAGGGAGCTCAGACAGACAAAAAGATCCTGAAGGCTTTCCATGATGAGATCTATGAAGGCTACAGAGAGATACTGCCAGGTGAGAAACCAGTCCTGTTCAAAATGAAGGAGCTGTGGACATATATGCTGGTAAGTTTTTCAGATGCTGAGAAGTGCTGGAAGAAAATAAAGAAAGCAGACAGGCTTACAGCTTATGAGCTTGCGGTAACTGAATTGTTTGCAGAAAAAGATATTGACAAAAGCAAATGTATCTGATATAGTTACAGTATGAAATGTATCTATAAAAGTTACAGATTAATCTGCAAAGGGTTAGAGCGTATTTGAAAATGCTCTGGGAGGTACTATGAGGAAAAAACTGACAGGGATCGTATTGGCGGGAATACTGGGCTGCATGATGGTTTTGGGTGCATGTTCTGCCGCCGGAAAAGGGGAGAGTGAGACAGGCACTGAGCCCGTATCAGCTGCCGGGCAGATGCAGGAAGCTGATGAGGCCTACCACAAAATCACAGCCGAAGAAGCGAAGAAAATGATGGATGAGGGTGGCGTGACAGTGGTGGACGTGAGGACAGCCCAGGAGTATACAGACGGGCATATACCGGGAGCAGTTTTAGTCCCCAATGAAGAGATTGGTGATGAACAGCCATCAGCCCTGCCTGATAAGGATGCTGTCCTTCTTATACACTGCAGGACAGGAGTGAGAAGCAGGCAGGCTTCTGATAAGCTTATAAAGATGGGCTATAAGAATGTATACGATTTTGGCGGTATAGTAGACTGGACATATGAGACAGAGACAGGAGAAGCATCGAATTAGTTAAATAACAGGATAAAGATATCTGGATAGAAAGGGGAAATACAAATGAAACAAGTATTAATGATGATTTTATCAGACTGCCCTCACTGCAGAAAGGCGTTGAGGCTGATGGAGGACCTGAAGGAGGAAAATCCCGAATATGAAAAAGTAGAGGTCCGTATTGCAGACGAAGAGAAGGAAAAAGATCTTGCAGAGTCCCTGGATTATTATTATGTGCCCACTTATTTCGTAGACGGCGTGAAGGTCCACGAAGGAGTTCCTACAAGAGAAAAGGTGCGCCGGGTATATGAGCAGGCGCTGGAAGATTAAAGAAAAAAATCAGAGAAAAAAACGCTTTTTTGTGTATAGAGCCGTTACAGGGCAGTGCACAGAAGAGCGTTTTTTGTTACTATTTACACGCCACCAGTTACTGTTCACTTCGTGACCAGTAACGCGCGTACAATTGTCTTTATCTTGAAAGCAGGATTAATAAAGGTTATAATAACAGAAAAGGCGAAACAGTGGCTCGTGAATAGTAACCAGAAAGTAGCCATGTTTGGAATCTGGCGGTGACAGAGAAGGAGGATGTGGGATTGCATATAAAAGAACAGTCTGAAAAGGACGGGATCTGCAGAATTGTATTAGATAATGGCAGGACTCTGGCATATTCTGCGGGATCGGGCGTTTCAGTAATAGAAAGGGACGGTTTTTATTTTAAAGATCTGGAAAAAAGCGGGGAGCTTCTTCCATATGAGGATTGGAGGCTGCCGCCCTGGGAAAGGGCAAAGGACCTGGCAGGAAGGCTGACTGTTGAAGAGATAGCCGGCCTGATGCTCTATTCTCCCCACCAGGCAGTGCCGCCGGCAAAGGGAGGCCCCTTTGGAGGAAGCTTCGGGGGAAGGCCTTTCTGGGAATCGGGAAATCAGCCCTGGGAATTGTCTGATGAACAGAAAGAATATCTTTCGGAGGAACACATACGCCATATCCTGCTGATGACAGTAGAAAATGCAGAGGTCTCTGCCAGGTGGAGCAATGAGCTTCAGAAAGTGGCAGAGAGCCTTCCGCATGGTATACCCGTAAATCTGTCCTCAGATCCCAGAAGCGGTGCAAGAGAGTCGGGCGCTGAATTTAAGAGTGCAGGACAGGATGTAAGTAAGTGGCCGGAAGGACTGGGTTTTGCAGCCTGCTTTGACACTGAGGTAGTAAGTGATTTTGCAAAGACTGCATCCAGGGAATACAGGGCGCTTGGAATCACTACAGCGCTGGGACCGCAGATCGACCTCTGTACAGACCCCAGATGGATGAGGTTCGCTGATACCTTTGGGGAGGAGGCAGAGAAAACCAAGGAAATGACAAAGGCTTACTGTGACGGTATGCAGACAACGCCGGGAGCGCCTGACGGCTGGGGCGCAGAGAGTGTCAATACGATGGTAAAGCACTGGCCCGGCGGGGGAACAGGAGAAGGCGGGCGGGATGCCCATTATGCGTTTGGCCGGTATGCTGTTTATCCGGGCGGAAATTTTGAGATGCACCAGAAGCCATTTACGGAGGCTGCCTTCTGCCTGGACGGGCCTACGAAATATGCCGCTTCAGTTATGCCCTATTACACAGTATCCTGGGGTGAAGATAAAAAGAACGGCAAAAATGTGGGGAATTCTTACAGCGAATATATGATCAGGGATCTGCTCAGGGAAAAATACGGTTACCAGGGAGTGGTATGCACAGACTGGGGCATCACTCAGGATCCTGATGCCAGGATTGATTCCTTTGGAAGCAGGTGTTATGGTATGGAGGATGTGACGGAGGCCGAGAGGTGTCTGTGTGCCATTATGAATGGAGTGGACCAGTTCGGAGGGAACAGCAGAATGGAGCCGGTGATACAGGCCTGCAAATTGGGCTGTGAAAAATACGGCGAAGAAGCTATGCGTCAGAGAATGGAATTATCTGCTGCAAGGCTTCTGAAAAATATTTTCCAGTGCGGCCTCTTCGAGGATCCATATCTGGAACCGGAGAAATCTGCCCGGATCGTGGGCTGCAGGGAATTTGTCAGGAAGGGCTACCAGGCGCAGCTAAAGTCAGTAGTGCTGCTGAAAAATAAAGACTGTCTGCCGCTTGCCAGGGGGATAAAGGTATATATTCCAGAGAGGAGGATAAAGGCGTCAAAAGGATTCTTCAGGCAGGATATACCAGAGCATACAGAAGACCCGGCTGCCGCTGATGTTATTTCAAAGTATGCAGTGAGGGTGTCAGATCCCGGTGAAGCGGACGCGGCGGTCGTATTTATTGAGAGTCCGCAGTGCAATCCGTATTCCGAAGAGGACGCGGCAGCAGGAGGCAATGGATATCTGCCGATTACGCTGCAGTACCGCCCCTACACGGCGGTAAATGCCCGGGCCGTCAGCATAGCCGGAGGGGACCCGAGAGAGAAGTTTGAAAACAGAAGCTATCGGGGAAAGACTAACACATCATATAATGAGGCGGATCTGGATAATATTCTGGAATGCAGAAAGGCCATGGGAGATAAGCCTGTAATTGTGTGCGCTGCACTCAGCAATCCCATGGTTATGCATGAATTTGAAAAACAGACAGACGCCATCCTTGTTGAATTCGGAGTGTCAAAAAGTGCAGTCCTGGATATTCTGTTTGGTGAATATAGCCCGACGGGAAGGCTGCCGGTCCAGATTCCAAGGGACATGGAAACAGTTGAAGAGCAGTGCGAGGACCTGCCGCTTGATATGGTTCCTTATAAAGATTCAGAAGGGAATACATATGACTACGGATTTGGCATGAGTTACTGATGTCTGTCCGAAAACCAGCGGGCAGACATCTGCGGCTGCAGCTAAAGCCCCGCAGCAAACAGACGGGGATATTAAAAGGGGGATCATATGGAAATAAAACTGATTGAGGCAATACAGAAGAGTGAAACGCATTTTAGAGGTTATGTTGATCTGCTGGAACTGGCCCGGCTTCTAAGGGATTATCCGTTTGAGGACGAGGTTCTTCAAAAGGCCAGGATCTATAAGAAATACATGGAAAACGGCATTATAAATTTTAAAGTGACTGTCAGGCTTGAGCCGGACACGGATATATCAGAAGACGGGGATGACAGGGTCTTCAGTTTCAGCCAGTGTGAGATCAGAGACGGCAAGAGCCGGGCGGCAGCTTTGTGCATGCTGCCAGAGGATATCCTGGAAGACAAAGAGACAGAGGCAGAGATTTTTTTGGCAACAAAAGAAAAGATGGATAAACTGGAACAGAACAAATTGTAAGTCAAAAACCTCGCAGAAATAAAAGAGCATGCCCGGATTTATATAACTCGGAACATGCAACTGTTCAGTACCTTCACAGTTACATGCAAAAATCCATTTAAAATCGCCTCCGGCGATGGGATTTTTGCACGCTTGAATCATTTTCTTACGGTCTGTGCAGTAAATGCACAGACCTGCTGAATAGTTATCTTTGACTTTATATGAGGTAACGTAAAGTGCACTTTTGCTCTGATCAGAGAGTCACTCCCTGTTTGAATATAGCCATATCATGGAATCCGGCTTCCTCGGATTTTACTTTTTCTCCTGAAGCTACTCTAATAATATAATCAAAGAACTCGTCACGCAGCTTTGTCAGGTCTGAATCTTCCACAAGGGTGCCGCAGTTAAAGTCGATCCAGTTATTTTTCTTATTGTATAAGGCTGTATTCGTTGAAATCTTTACTGTAGGCACAGGAGATGCAAAGGGAGTCCCACGGCCTGTGGTAAACAAAACGATATGTGCTCCGGAAGCTGCCAGGGCAGTAGAGGCCACCAGGTCATTTCCGGGTGCGCTCAAAAGGTTAAGGCCTTTTGTCTTTACAGGTTCACCGTATGCCAGCACGCCGCGGACTGGAGCGCTGCCTGATTTCTGGGTACATCCCATGGATTTATCCTCCAGGGTAGAGATACCGCCCTTTTTATTGCCGGGAGAAGGATTTTCATAAATCGTCTGGTCGTGGCTGATAAAGTAATTTTTAAAGTCATTGATCAGGTCCACTGTCTTGTCAAACAGCTCTTCAGACTCGCAGCGGTTCATTAAGAGAGTCTCTGCGCCAAACATTTCAGGAACTTCAGTGAGGATAGTCGTTCCGCCCTTTGATATAAGGAGGTCTGAAAATGCGCCTACTGCAGGGTTGGCTGTTATACCTGAGAGACCGTCGGAGCCGCCGCATTTCATGCCGATTATCAATTCACTGCAGCTGACAGGCTCACGCCTGGCGCTCCCGGCATAATCAACCAGCTCTTCTATCAATGCCAGGGAGTCAGCTATCTCATCCTCAGATTCCTGTGCAACCAGGAATTTGACCCTGTTCTCATCGTAATTCCCAATATATTTTTTCAGTTCATCAATATTGCTGTTTTCACATCCAAGGCCTAAAACAAGAACGCCGCCGGCATTGGGATGGTTGATAAGATCAGCCAGAATCTGGCGCGTATGTTCCTGGTCATCTCCCATCTGTGAACATCCATATGGATGGGGGAAGGCGGCGATCTCATCAACAGATCCTTTTTTCAGTCCCTGGGCTTTTCTCTCAACAGCAGTTGCCACATTATTTACACAGCCCACAGTAGGGATGATCCATATCTCATTGCGCACCCCGACTTTCCCGTCAGCGCGCCTGAACCCATCAAAAAAGCGTTCCTCCGTAGGCGGAAGCACGGCAGCCTGCTTCTCATATGTGTAAGTCAGAAGGTCGCCCAGGCCTGTCTTTAAGTTATGCGTGTGGATCCAGCTGCCGCATTTGATATCCTCCCTGGCTACGCCGATCGGACTGCCATATTTAAAAATACGGGAACCTGCAGGTATGTCGGTGAGAGCAAACTTGTGTCCCTGGGGGATATCTTCTAAGAGATGAATCTGCTGTTCCTCCAGACTGATGTCAGAAGCAGCTGTCAGCGGACAGAGTGCAACAGCAACATTATCCTGGGGGTGGATCTTAATATAATTTTTCATGAGCAGTGTCCTTTCTTTATCTGTATCTATTTAGTTATAACAAAATGTAAGTACTTACATTTAAGGTACAACATTTTTGAGAAATAGTCAATAACAAAACAATTTTTTCCGCGGGAATACAATTTTCAAAAATTGGGAAGTATATGAGGAAAACAGGAAAAGTATGGAGGCGGAAGCAGTGGCTAAAAATAAATTCAGTAAATATGCAGCAGTCTTTGCGGGGCTTGTTCTGCTGACAGTGTTGACAGGATGTGCAGGGCAGGGGGAGAGCAGGAGGATAATCAGGATCGCCCATGGACAGTCTGAGACACATCCGGAGCATCTGGGGCTTCTGGCGTTTAAGGAGTATGTGGAAGAAAAACTGGGAGACAAATATGAGATACAGATATTTCCTAATGAGATCCTCGGATCAGCCCAGAAGGCGATCGAACTGACACAGACAGGCGCCATTGATTTTGTGGTGGCCGGGACGGCAAACCTGGAGACTTTTGCAGATGTATATGAGATATTCAGCATGCCATACCTGTTTGATTCACCGGAAATTTATGAATCAGTCATGAATGATAAAGATTATATGAAAAATATATATGAGTCTACGGATGAGGCGGGCTTTGAAGCTTTGACATGGTATAACGCGGGAACCAGGAATTTTTATGCCAAGAAGCCAATCTATGCGCCTGAAGACCTGAAGGGGCAGAAGATACGTGTACAGCAGAGCCCTGCAAGTGTAAAGATGATGCAGGCATTTGGGGCGGCTGCGTCTCCAATGAGTTTTGGAGAAGTCTATACGGCCATCCAGCAGGGGGTTATCGAGGGAGCTGAAAATAATGAGCTGGCTTTGACAAATAACAAGCATGGGGAAGTGGCAAAATATTATTCCTATGACCAGCATCAGATGGTACCAGATATGCTGATAGGAAACCTGAAATTTCTTGAGGGACTTACAGAAGAGGAAAGGAAGATATTTGAGGAGGCAGCTGATATCTCTACACAGACAGAACAGGAGAAGTGGGCAGAGCAGATAGAGGAGGCAAAGAATATTGCTGAAAATCAGATGGGCGTGGAATTCATAGAGGTGGATGTAGACGCGTTTAAAGAAAAGGTACTTCCCCTTCATGAGGAAATGCTTGAAAAAAATGAGGATATCAGGGATTTCTATGAGTATATCCAGGAGATCAACGAAAAGGCAGCAGAGGACTGAAGGAGGAGCGGTATATGAAAACGGTAAAGACAGCCAGATCATGGCTGGATAAAATACTTGGAACTGCATGTGCAGCCATTTTTGCATTTATGGTCTGCATCGGCACCTATCAGATCGTCATAAGATATTTCTTTAATAGCCCCAGTACCGTTTCAGAAGAGCTTCTGACATACAGCTTCACATGGATGGCTCTTCTGGCTGCTGCTTATGTATTTGGAGAGAGGGATCATATGAGAATGGGATTCCTTGCGGATAAGCTGAGGGGAAACGGACGGCTGTGGCTGGAAGTTCTGATTGAGTGCCTAATTTTTGCTTTTGCGGCTATTGTAATGGTCTATGGGGGCATCAGCATCATGAAGCTGACGATGACCCAGGTAACTGCTTCCCTGGGGATACCCATGGGCGCAGTATATACAGTAGTGCCGCTTTCAGGAGCGCTGATCATGATCTATAATGTACTGAACGTGATCACACTCTTCACAGATAAGGACAGGGAGGGATATGAATAATGGATATTGCAGTCACATCAGGATTAATCATTTTAGTATTGCTGCTGATCATGCTGGTGGCGGGAGTGCCCATCGCGGCAGCGCTGGCAGTGTCATCTGTGTGCGCCATCCTCCCGGTGCTGAACTTTGAGGCCGCCGTTGTCACAGGGGCACAGAGGATATTCTCAGGGATCTCCATTTTCTCCCTTCTGGCCATCCCTTTTTTTATTCTGGCCGGAAATATAATGAACAAAGGCGGGATAGCCATAAGGCTTATCAACCTTGCAAAGCTTGTGACGGGAAGGACTCCCGGGGCGCTGGCCCAGACTAACGTAATTGCCAATATGCTTTTCGGGGCTATCTCAGGTTCAGGTACAGCGGCTGCATCCGCAATGGGTTCCATCATCGGTCCTGTGGAAGAAGAGGAAGGATATGATCCTAACTTTTCAGCGGCTGCCAATATAGCCACAGCGCCAACCGGACTTTTAATACCGCCCAGCAATGTAATGATAACATTCTCGCTTGTGAGCGGGGGAACTTCAGTTGCAGCTCTTTTCATGGCCGGATATATTCCGGGGCTTTTGTGGGGGCTGGCGTGTATGCTTGTCATCTATATGCTGGCAAAAAAATTTGGCTACAGGAGCAAAACGAAATTTGAGGCAAAAGAAAAGCTGAGCATTCTCTTTCAGGCTCTGCCCTGCCTGCTTCTGATCATTATCGTGATCGGGGGGATCATATTCGGGATTTTTACAGCTACAGAGGGTTCAGTAGTAGCAGTTGTATACAGCCTGATCCTTTCTCTGTTCTTTTATAAATCCATCCGTTTTAAGGATCTTCCTCAGATTTTCAGAGAAAGCGCCAGGATGACGGGGATCATAGTCTTTTTGATAGGAGTTTCTGCGATCATGTCGTGGGTCATGGCTTTCACAGGACTGCCCACAGCTATTTCCCGCGGACTTCTGGGACTTACGGACAATAAATTTGTGATCCTGTTTATCATTAACATTATACTGCTTTTTGTGGGAACCTTCATGGATATGACTCCTGCCTGCCTGATCTTCACCCCTATATTTTTACCTGTGTGCACAGCGCTGGGGATGAATACTGTGCACTTTGGAATCATGCTGATTTTTAATCTCTGTATCGGGACGATCACTCCTCCGGTAGGGACAACACTTTTTGTCGGCGTGAAGGTTGGAAAAGTGAGGATCGAAACTGTCTTTAAGCAGCTTCTGATATATTTTGCAGCTATTTTTCTTGTACTGCTCCTTGTGACATATATTCCTCTGCTGTCCCTGTGGCTGCCCGGACTGATGGGATACGTATAATTTGCCTTTATGTTGAAAAACTGGAATACTTTTTAGGAGAGACTCCCACGGCTCTGGAGAAGGCCTTCAGAAAATTGCTGTAATCATTGAAGCCGGATTCTTCACATGCTTCGTTGACTGTTGAGCCTTCTGTGAGAAGAGCCTTTGCGATGGTGATCCGTTTTGCGGTAATATATTTATTGATAGTCGTGCCCGTGGCCTGCTTGAATATGCGGCAGAGATAGGAAGAGCTGAGATAGAAATGTGATGACAGCTCTTCGATAGTTAGGGGATTTTTTATATTCTGGTTAATATAACTGAGTATCTGATCTACCTCTTTATGATAATTACTCCCCTCGTTGAATTGTCTTTCATGACAGCTCTCGCAGAATATCCTGTTCAGAAAAACCATCATTTCTACAAAGCCGGACTGCTCCAGCAGATCTTCGCCGTATCCCTGAATGCTGCAGAGCTTGTGTATGTAATACCTGAAGCGTTTCTGGTCTTCAGGCGGGAGGGAGATCTTATGATGGCAGCCCCGGTCCCGGTGGGAGAAGCAGTAGTTGAGGTCAGTGGCCTTAGTACATAAGTTTTTCAGATATTCCGGATAGATAGAAAGTACGATGCGTTCATGGATCTGGCTGTCTATCTGGGTCAGATGGTGGCTCTCGTACTGATTAATAAAAAATATATCGCCGGGCTGGATATCGTAAAAACGGTTATCTATTAAAAACTGTTTTCCTCCGGAGATAGAGTAATAGATCTCATAGCTGTCGTGTATGTGCATATCCATGGGTTTTTCATCCTTATAGAGATGGGCGATGGCAAAGGACTTTTTGTCTATGCAGGAATCGATGGCATCCTTACAGGAATTAAATTCCTTCATTTTATTCACCTCCATTTAATCTCTGTGGTTTCTTACGGCTATTATAACATTCTCAGACAGAAAAATGTACAATATTTGCAAGGTTTTTGGCAATAAATCACAAGAAACTGATAATCCGGCATGTTATGATAGATAGCATAACACAGCCGGAAAACTATGGACGACAGTCAAAGATAAGAAAGGGTGCAGGAAATGGAATTAAGGACAGCTTCATCTCCAAGAGATGTAAAACACTATACAACGGAGAGGCTCAGAGAGGAATTTTTAATACAGGGGCTTTTTACTGCTGATGAGATCAAACTGGTGTACAGCCATATTGACCGTATTATCACAGGCGCGGCAACTCCTGTCAATGAAAAGCTGGTACTGACAGCAGGTGAAGAGCTCAGGGCAGAATATTTCCTTCAGAGAAGGGAAATGGGAGTCATCAACATCGGAGGCCCGGGAAAGATAAATGTTGACGGGAAGGTGTACGCAGTAGGTGCAAGAGAAGGCATGTACATTGGAATGGGGAAAAGGGAAGTTGTGTTTGAGAGTGATGACAGCGCAGACCCTGCCAAATTCTATATAAACAGCGCACCGGCCCACAGAACATGCCCTACAGTATTAATAAAGCGGGAGGGTGTCCCTGAGGAAGGCACAGTGATCATTAAGGACGAAAATAAAGTAGAACTGGGATGTCTGGAAGAGTCAAACCACAGGACGATCTGTAAATATATCCTTCCCGGACAGGTGGAGAGCTGCCAGCTGGAAATGGGTATGACAAGCCTGGAGCCCGGCAGTGTCTGGAATACTATGCCCTGCCATACTCATGACAGAAGGATGGAGGTGTATCTGTACTTTGACATGCCACAGGACGCATTTGTCATGCATTACATGGGAGAGCCGAATGAGACAAGACATATTGTGATCCGCAATGAAGAGGCAGTCATCTCTCCGAGCTGGTCAATACATTCGGGAAGCGGAAGCAGGAATTACACCTTCATATGGGGAATGGTGGGAGAGAACCAGGACTTTGACGATATGGATGCAGTGGCAATGAAGGACCTGATGTAAACAGGCTGCAATAAAAGTAAGTACATGGACAGGAGGACAAATATGGATATTATGAAGAGCTTTTCACTGGAAGGAAAGGTTGCGCTTGTGACAGGGGCAGCTTACGGGATTGGATTTGCCATTGCGGAAGCATATGCAAATGCCGGTGCAAAGATTGCATTTAACTGCCGTGGGCAGGAACACATGGATAAAGCCATGGAAGAGTACAGTGCAAAAGGAATTGACGCAAAGGGATATATCTGCGACGTGACTGATGAGGACCAGGTCCGGAAGATGGTGTCTGATATTGAATCAGAGCTGGGCACAATAGATATCCTTGTAAATAATGCGGGAATTATAAAGAGGATCCCCATGCATGAAATGTCAGCCGAGGAATTCAGACAGGTGGTGGATATAGACCTGAACGCTCCGTTTATCATGTCTAAAGCTGTCATCCCCGGTATGATCAAAAAAGGACATGGCAAGATCATAAATGTCTGCTCAATGATGAGTGAGCTGGGACGTGAGACAGTGTCTGCCTATGCGGCTGCAAAGGGCGGCCTTAAGATGCTCACAAGGAATATATGCTCTGAATACGGAGAATACAATATCCAGTGCAACGGGATCGGGCCGGGGTATATCGCCACGCCACAGACGGCTCCCCTCAGGGAGACACAGCCGGACGGCACAAAACATCCCTTTGACAAATTTATTATAGGAAAGACACCGGCAGCCAGGTGGGGAACACCTGAAGACCTGATGGGACCGGCAGTATTTTTGGCATCAGATGCCTCTGACTTTGTAAACGGGCATATTTTATATGTGGACGGCGGAATTTTGGCATATATTGGGAAACAGCCGTAACCCGGGTCAAATACCCTGCCGCATCAATCAAGGATCAATAATGGAGGAATAGAAAATGAAAATAGCACTTATCAACGAAAACAGCCAGGCATCAAAGAATGCCATGATCTTAAATTCATTAAAAAAAGTAGTTGAGCCCATGGGGCATGAAGTATTTAATTATGGAATGTACACGGCAGAGGACGAATGCCAGCTCACATATGTCCAGGTAGGGATTCTGGCAGCAGTTCTTCTGAATTCCAAAGCAGCGGATTATGTGATCACAGGCTGCGGCACAGGAGAAGGGGCCATGCTGGCCTGCAATTCATTCCCGGGTGTGATCTGCGGCCATGTGGAAGATCCTCTGGATGCATACACATTTGCACAGATCAATGACGGCAATGCAATTGCGATCCCCTTTGCAAAAGGATTCGGATGGGGCGGAGACCTGAACCTGGAGTATATATTTGAAAAGCTGTACGTGGAAGAGAGCGGGCAGGGCTATCCCAGAGAGAGGGCTGTTCCGGAACAGAGGAATAAAAAGATCCTGGATGAAGTGAAGAAGCATACATATACAGATCTGGTGACTATCCTTAAGAATCTGGACAGAGAGCTTGTAAAAGGCGCCCTGTCAGGGGAGAAGTTCCGGGAGTATTTCTTTGAAAACTGTAAAGACGAACAGATTGCTGAATGCGTAAAAGAAATCCTTCAGTAAAAAATGCTGCCCCACAGCTGAGTTTCTATGCTGTGGGGCACTTTTGTTTTCATCTTCAGCTGAAATATTCTTTCATGAATTGTATAAAATCCTTCAAAGGCTGGTTTCTCTGCAGTGTCTTATAATACAGACCGAATGACTCCGGCTGGACACCTTCCAGCAGGACATGGGAGAGGGCGCTGCTGTGCTCAGGCAGTATAGCAGGAAGTATTATAAAGCCAACCCCAGCCTGCACCAGTGTTATTCCGCACTCAATATTGTCACAGAAATATACATCAGAAGGCGTCCTGCAGCCGATCAGCTGTCCCTGGATCCTGGATACTGCCGCAGAGGTTTTACGAGGACTGCATATAATAAGCTTTCCCTCTTTAAGATCCTCCAGGCGGAGGCTCTCCCTGCTGGACAGTGGATGGGAGGGAGACATGACACAGGCCAGGGGGGCTTTTGTAAGTTCTACATATACTCCCGGCAGTTTCTTTGAGTTTTCATCCAGGAATCCCATCATTACATCTATATTTTCCTCCTGAAGAAGATTCTGCAGTGCCTGAAACGGCACCATCTTCAGCTCAGGGTGGATATCAGGGTATTTCTTTAAAAAAGCATTCAGCGGTTTTGGAAGCAGAGAGAGTTCCATGGGGCTGTGGCAGCCGATCCCGATAGAACGTATCTCTTCCGTATTATGGCTTGAAAGGCGTGCTTTAGCCATATGTGTCATATTCAGGATGGTTTTTGCGTCGTTGAAGAAACTCCACCCTTCTTCTGTCAATTCTACAGTTCTCGTTGTTCGCTTGAATAATTTTACATCCAGCTCTGATTCCAGAGAATTTATCTGATGGGTGACGGCAGGCTGGGTTATGTGAAGATGCTCAGCGGCCCTGGCGAAGTTCAGTGTCTCGGAAACAGCCAGAAAGCACTCTAACTGTACAGTATTCAAAATTATCCTCCTTTTAAATAAAAGCTGTTAAACAAAATTGATAAAGGTTGTTTATTAATAATAACATTTTTTGATTTCACTTTCAACAGGAACAGTGAGAAAATGTTATAAGAGATTGAAATGAAGGAGGAAGCATTATTTATGATAAAAATATTGTTGAGCCAGGTTAAGGAGTATAAAAGAGCATCTCTTCTGACGCCGCTTTTTTCGGCGCTGGAAGTTATAATGGAGGTTTTGATACCGTTTGTTACGGCTGCGATCATTGACAGGGGGATAGAGGCAGGAAACATCAGCCAGGTTTATTTTTATGGCGCCCTGATGCTTCTGCTGGCGGCATTCAGCCTGTTATCAGGAGTCCTTGCAGGAAAATATGCAGCCAGCGCGTCATCGGGATTTGCGTGCAATCTCAGGGATGGCATGTACAGTAATATACAGACATTTTCATTTTCAAATATTGATAAATACAGTACAGCGGGACTTGTGACAAGAATGACAACAGACGTGACAAACGTGCAGAACGCATACCAGATGATACTCAGGATCGCGGTGAGGGCGCCTATGATGCTGGTGTGCAGCATGTTTATGTGCTTTTTTATTAATGTGAGACTGAGCCTCATCTTTGTGGCTGCGATCATAGTACTGGCGGCTGTGCTCATTCTGGTTATGACCAGAACGACAAAGATTTTTGACGTAGTATTTAAAAAGTATGACGCCTTAAATGCCAGTGTCCAGGAGAATGTCTCCGCCATACGTGTTGTAAAGGCATTTGTGCGGGAGGATTACGAGAATGAGAAATTCACAGAGGCGGCAGGGAGGCTTTACAAGCTTTTTGTTAAGGCGGAGGGCATTCTGGCCTTTAATAATCCTGTCATGATGCTTGTTATCTACGGATGTGTCATTGCACTTTCCTGGTTTGGGGCCCACTATGTTGTGGCAGGAAATCTGACTACAGGGGAGCTCACTTCCATGTTCAGCTATATCATGGGAATCATGATGTCCCTGATGATGCTTTCCATGATATTTGTAATGGTCACTATGAGCGCTGCCAGCGGGCGGCGTATAGCGGAGGTGCTCACTGAAAAGGCCAGCCTGACGAATCCGGAAAAGCCGGAGACAGAGATCAGGGACGGGAGTATTGATTTTAATCATGTGAACTTCACCTACAGACAGGGAAGCAAAAAAGATACACTTCATGATATAGACCTTCACATCAGCGCAGGGGAAACCATAGGCATCATCGGAGGCACGGGCTGCGGCAAGTCGAGTCTTGTGAATCTCATCAGCAGGCTCTATGATGTGACAGAAGGCTCTGTCTGCGTGGGAGGAAAAGATGTGCGTTCCTATGACATGGAGTGCCTGCGTGACCAGGTGGCTGTGGTGCTGCAGAAAAATGTCCTGTTTTCAGGAACTATCCTGGATAATCTCAGATGGGGCGATGAAAACGCTGATGAAGAAGAGTGCATAGAAGCATGCCGTCAGGCATGTGCGGATGAGTTTATCGAGCAGCTGCCGGACAAATATAATACTTATATTGAGCAGGGCGGCTCTAATGTCTCAGGAGGGCAGAAGCAGAGGCTATGTATAGCCAGAGCGCTTCTCAAAAAGCCCAGAGTCCTTATCCTGGATGATTCCACCAGCGCTGTGGACACGGCCACGGATGCTAAGATCAGGGAGTCATTTACAGCCAGGATCCCAGGCACTACAAAATTGATCATTGCCCAGCGAATTTCAAGTGTACAGGATGCTGATAAGATACTGGTGCTGGAGGACGGCAGGATAAATGGATTCGATACCCATGAAAGACTGCTTGAGAATAATGAAATATACAGAGAGATATATAATACCCAGATAAAGGGCGGAGGCGACTTCGACCAGGCTGAGGGAAAAACAGATGTAATAAAAGAGAAGGCGGTGTGACAGATGGCGGAAAATGCAAAGATCATAAACGGTCCCGGAGCCGGCAAAACCGGTCCCAGGCCTCACGTTGAGAATCCCGGGAAAATTTTAATAAGACTTATAAGCTATATGCTTAAGAACTACAAGTTCTCGTTTTTTATGGTAGCAGCCTGTATCATCGGTACAGCTTTAGCCACTTTAAGGGGAACCTTATTTATGCAGAAGCTGATAGATGATTATATCGTACCCATGACGCAGTCATCATCTGCTGACTTCGGCGCTCTGGCGGGGGCGCTGCTGTCAATGGCGGGCACATATGCCGCAGGTATTCTCTGTGCATACGCATATAACAGAATCATGGTCAATATCAGCCAGGGCACTATGAGGAACATACGTGTAGACCTGTTTACCCATATGGAATCCCTGCCTGTCAAATATTTTGATACCCACGCCCACGGAGATATCATGTCAGTGTATACAAATGACGTGGATACGCTCCGCCAGCTTATCAGCCAGAGCATTCCCCAGGTACTCAATTCAGCTGTCACGATCCTTTCCACATTTATCAGCATGGTGGTGCTTAATATTCCTCTGACCGCAGTGACACTTGTGATGGTTGGAATCATGATGATCACCACTAAAAAGCTGAGCGCCAGGTCAGCTGAATACTTTACAAAGCAGCAGAAGGATCTGGGGGCTGTGAATGGTTACATTGAGGAGATGATGGAAGGCCAGAAGGTAGTAAAAGTCTTCTGCCACGAGGAGAAAAGCCTGGAAAATTTCAGAAAAGTAAATCAGGAACTCAGAGCCAGCGCAGACAGCGCAAATAAATTTGCAAATATTATGATGCCGGTAAATGCCAATCTGGGCAATATCAGTTATGTGCTCTGCGCTGTAGCAGGCGCGCTTCTGGCGCTGGGAGGCTTTTACGGGCTGACGCTGGGAACACTTGTCTCATTCCTGACATTAAACAAAAATTTTACCCAGCCGGTAACACAGATAAGCCAGCAGATGAACAGTATTGTGATGGCCATGGCAGGAGCCAGCCGTGTCTTCGGGCTTCTGGATGAACAGCCTGAGAAGGATGAAGGGTATGTGGAACTGGTAAATGCCAGAGAAGAAGAGGACGGAACCCTTACTGAGACAGAGGAGAGGACTGGCATATGGGCCTGGAGGCACCCGCACAGGGCTGAGGGCACAGTCTCATATACAAAAGTCATGGGTGATGTGACATTTAACGACGTGGATTTTGGATATAATGATAAAAAAATCGTGCTGCACGGTGTGAAACTCTATGCAGCCCCGGGGCAGAAGATAGCATTTGTGGGGAGCACAGGGGCAGGAAAAACTACGATCACAAACCTGATCAACCGATTCTATGACATCCAGGATGGAAAGATCAGATATGACAATATCAATATAAATAAAATAAAGAAAGCAGACCTGCGCCGCTCCCTTGGCATTGTACTCCAGGATACCCACCTGTTTACAGGCACAGTCATGGATAATATACGTTACGGGCGTCTGGATACTTCAGACGAAGAATGCATAGCAGCAGCGCGGCTGGCAAATGCAGACAGCTTTATCAGGCGCCTCCCGGACGGATATGACACTATGCTGACAGGAGACGGCAGCAATCTGAGCCAGGGACAGAGGCAGCTGCTGGCCATAGCCAGAGCTGCGGCTGCAGACCCGCCCGTACTGATACTGGATGAGGCGACCTCCTCCATTGATACCAGGACAGAGGCACTGGTTCAGCAGGGGATGGACCGGCTTATGAAGGGAAGGACTACCTTTGTCATAGCCCACCGCCTTTCCACAGTGCGCAATGCAGACTGCATCATGGTCCTGGAGCAGGGCAGGATCATTGAAAGAGGTACCCATGACCAGCTGATAGCCAGAAAAGGAAAATACTATCAGCTCTACACAGGCAATTTTGCAGAAGAATCGGCATAGATCCTGCTGTCAATATAGGATTCCATATACCTTTTCATGCGCTCCATGGTAAGGGCCGTCTGAGGATTGGTGTATGGGATCCTGTCTATGATTCTGGAAACATAATTTTCCTCCCGGATGACTGACAGGCTTTCCGCAAAATTAATATCATAAAAATATGCCACATAAGATACCCAGTAATCAACTTTTGTGATCCTCTCAGAGAGCAGGATGCATTTGTTACTGAAAAAAGTCCCGGCTATTTCAGGCGTGACTTCCATGGCGCCGACTTCCACGGGGGAGGCGTCCAGGAGAACCTCAACAGGTTCCTCCAGCTTAACACGGCAGTTATCCAGCTTATCGGCATCACGTATCAGCCGGGCATGGAGCAGTGTGCGGTCATCTCCTGTTATGTCAAGACTGTAGGCGCTGTGGTGTGCAATGGCTGTCCTGATCATGGCGTCCCATGTATCTTCATCAATAAACCGGCGGATCAGTCCTTCGTCAAAGAGCACATGCACACCATAGGCCGCATGGTCCATAACAGATGCATCCCAGGAGTGGAACTGCTTCAGCTGTTCAAATCTTCCTATATCGTGGAGAAGGGCAATGATCCTGGCAAGAGTCACATCTTCCTCTGAAAGCCCCATTCTGCGGGCCACTTTTTCACTCTGTTCAGCCACGCCATATGTATGTATGATCTTTAATTTTATCTTATCATCCGTCCGGTCATATCCGTCCAGATATTTCTCAAATTCATTTCTGGCTTTTGAATAATCCAACATGTATGATCTGCCTCCCTGTATATGAATGTAAACACAGATGGATTATACCATGAAAATCCGGGGATGGGAATAGTAACAAACCTCTTGCGGAATGGAAGGGTTTGCTATATAGTATGTGCAAAGAGAGCAGCGGCAGGCCAGGTCCTGACTGCTGTCAGAAACAGGAGGACGGTATATGGAAAATAATGAGATATTGATGATATATGGGAAGAATTATAAAGAGATGACAAAGGAGATCCTGGAGGCTTCAGGGCTGGAGGAGAGGGTGCCGGGGAGAAATGCGAGGATAGGGATCAAGCCGAACCTTGTATCTCCTACGCCTGCCGGTTACGGAGCGACTACACATCCGGAGATCGTTGCAGGCATAATCGAATACCTGAAAGAGCGCGGGTATGAGAATCTGGTGATACTGGAAGGCTCGTGGGTGGGAGACAGGACAGAGGAAGCCGTACATGTATGCGGTTATGATGCTCTGTGCAGTGAGTATGGGACAGAGTTTCTGGATACGCAGAAGGACAGCCACAGTCTCCATGACTGCGCAGGAATGAAACTGGATATCTGCGATGCTGTGACGGAACTTGATTTCCTCATAAATGTGCCGGTGCTCAAGGGTCACTGCCAGACAAGGATCACATGTGCGCTCAAGAATATGAAAGGCCTTATACCAAATAAAGAAAAGCGCCATTTTCATTCTATGGGCCTTCATAAGCCTATCGCCCACCTGAATACAGGAATTCACCAGGATTTTATCGTGGTGGATAATATATGCGGGGATCTGGATTTTGAAGATGGGGGAAATCCTGTGCAGATGGACAGGATACTGACAGCCGCCGACCCTGTGCTCTGTGATGCATATGTCTGCAGCCTTCTGGAATATGAGTTGTCTGACGTGCCTTATATACAGCTGGCGGAGGAACTGGGTGTGGGAAGGGCTGATCTGTCGAAAGCAGTGATCAGGTGTCTGAACCAGCGTGAAAATGAGGTGAAGATATCGGCGGGAAGGAAGATCGTGGAGCTGAAGGATGCTGTGGAGGAAGTGGAATCCTGCAGTGCATGCTACGGATATCTGATACCGGCGCTGGACCGCCTGAGGGAAGAGGGGATTTTAAAGAAGCTGGATACAAAGATTTCCATAGGACAGGGATACCGGGGGAAAAAAGGACGGCTGGGCATTGGGAACTGTACAAGGGGATTTGAATGCCATCTGAAGGGGTGCCCTCCCACAGAAGGAGAGATCTATGAATTCTTAAAAAATTATATCCGGAAAATAAAATAAAAACACGCTCTAGGATTTTCCGTATTTTAGTGTTATAATAAAGACTGATTTAGCTTTTATTTCACATACGAGGAGGGGTTCTTATGAAACTGGTAATTACAATGAGCCGCCGTTATGGGACGGGCGCCAGCATAATCGCGAATGAATTGTCAAAACGGCTGCAGATACCTGTATATGACAAAGCGGATATTGAACAGGGTCTGGCAGAGAATGACTACAAGACCGAAGAGGCAGCCATCCGTAAGCTGGCAGAGGAGCCATGTATCATACTGGGAAGATGTGCTTCTGAGATATTAAAAGATAAGAGGAATGCTTTTAATATTTATGTTTGCGCTGATAAGGAAGACCGTATTAAACGGATCATGGGAAAAGAATCTCTGTCCTATGAGGAGGCTAAAGAAAAAGTAGAGAAGACGGATATAGAAAGAGCTGATTATTACCATGAGCATACAGGTAGGGCATGGGGTGATGTGAACAATTATCACATGATCCTGGACACGACGAAGCTGGGTATAGAGAATTGTGCGGATATCCTGATGAAGTATTTTGAAAGAATGGAATATATCTAATATCATATAGAATTAAAGAATAGGCTCTTGGAAAGGGGCCTATTTTATTCTATAGGAAACTTTGTTTCCTATAAAATAAAAACCATCCGGGGGATGCGCAGCTGCGCGCGGAACGAAAGCTGCGCTATCCAAAATATAGGCCCGGAGGTACGCAAAGGCAGGAAGGACGGAAAACATGTATTTTAAAAAAGCAGAACAGGAATTAATAAAGACAGATAAGCTGAAGTCTTTTAGTGTGATAGGGGACCCGGGGTGCGAGGGTGTCGGGATCGTAATGATGCAGACTTATGCCAGCGCCCTGACTGCTGCAGAGGACGATGATATGATACTGATCGCCGGGGATATGGTTCCGGCGGGAAACAGGCATTTTTATGAAACAGCGAAAAATCTGACGGAGGCAGTTGCAAAAAAGGATGTATACACATTAAAAGGAAATCATGACACAGGTGATTATGAGAAATACTGCGGGCTTGCCGATTATGTGATCCGCGGGAAGGATTTTTCCATAGCCGTACTGGACAATGCGTCCCGCAGGTTTTCAGATAAAGGGCTGGAACTTTTGGGCAGAGAATTGGAGGAGCAGGAAGTAAAGCAGGTAGTTATAGCCTTCCATATCCCGGTTCCTAACCATTTTACGGGAAATGCTGTATCAGATGAAGAGTTTGCAAGGCTGAGAAAGGTGTACGGGCCTTATAAAGATAAAGTTTCTTATTTATTGTGCGGCCATGTCCACTCCAGGTTTGAAGATGAGGTGGACGGGATTCCCTTTATATGTACAGGCGGAGGCGGAGCCTTTATAGAAGATGTCTCTGAAGATATCAGAGCCTGTGACGTGGACCACCATATCGTCCGGTTCTTCCTAAAAGAGGGGAAGCTTTCCCACAGAGTGGTGGACCTGGAGGGTATTCCTTACAGCCGTGAGGTGCAGGATAAAGTCCTCAGAGAAGAGATAGAGGGTGCGCTGGCAGGAGAGCTGATGGCTCATTTTAAATACCTGACATATGCTGACAGGGCCAGGCGCAGAGGGTATGAAAAGACCGCAAATCTCTTTGAAGCATTGGCAGAGTCGGAATACCGCCATGCCAGATCATTTTATAATTTGATAGAAAAACATACGGCATTTACAAGTGAGGCAGATAAGTACACAGCGCGTGAAAAATTTGAAGCAGAAAATCTCTATCCTATGCTTTCTGAATATGCGTCCGGACAGGGAAAAATCCTCTGTTCCCAGGCTTTTTCAGATGCAGGAGAAGCCGAGAAGGTACATGCCAGGCTTCTGTCAGAGGTTTCTGAGAATATTGAGGGATATCCCCATGATACCATATATGTATGTCCTGTCTGCGGCTATGTGATGGCCGGGGAGCAGGCGCCTGAACGGTGCCCTGTATGTGGAGCACCGTCCAAAAGCTTTAAAAAATTTTCAGAGGCTCAAAATAGGGATTGAAACAAACGCCGGGTAAGAGGCCAGCCTACCACTCACTGATGAAGGGGCGCGGGTTCAGCCACCATTGTTCGAAATCGGCCTCATAGCGGGAAAGAACGGTGCTCAGTTCTTGGGGAACTGGATACGGCAGCCATTTTAGAAAGGCATCCACAAGGCGGTCACATGCCTCATCGCTTAAACTGTCTTCAAATTCACGGCAGAGTTCCATGAAGCCTTCAGGCTTGTTGGCTGCCTTGGCGGCTGTTTCCTCTAATCGGCGGTTGGAGGGAAAGAGAGTCTCATTTATCTGCAGGACCATGCGGCAGCAGGCATAGATGATCTCAGCTGCGGTATGGAGTTTCATATAGCCTGATGGCCGGCAGATCTTCCAGAAGTAATTATAGTTCAGACTCAGATCGCTGTAAAAAGACAGCATCTTATCATCCTTTTCCTTTTGCTGGAAAAGGGGGATCTGTCTGACATATCCGGTGATGTCCTCATCCCGGGTAAAGAGTACCCTGGAGGAGACAAAGGCATTTCTTGTGGGCTCACTGGCTGTTCTGGCTGCAGCCTCAAGGAAATGTTTCGTGATGTACTTGACATCGAAATATCCGCCCTCATATGTACACCATCCGTATATACATTCAGAGAGTGTTCCTTCCGCCATATGTCTTTCATAGCGGCCGGGGGTGACGACTACCATGGCGTCCAGATCTGAATCAGGGCGCTCCATGCCTTTGGCAACTGAGCCGCCCAGGATAAGTGCGATGACGTCCTCTTGCTTCTTGAAATAATCAGTCATGATCTTTATAGATTCCTCGTGATGATTGTACATATCTGTCTCCTTCATTTTATTATTTTCGCGGGGTTTTGACTTATCCTGATTATAATGCGGAAGGGAGGATTTGGCAAGCAGAAGGGGGAGAATATATCCGGAATAGGAGGTTACTGCGTTACTGGTCACGGAGTGAACAATAACGTTATTACACCATGGAATATACAATACCAGATTATTATAAAAAGTTCAGATGTATTGCCGCAGACTGCCCTGACACCTGCTGCACTGGCTGGAAGATCAGCATTGATGAGAAAACGCTGGAAAAGTACAGAGATGTGGATGGGGCATTCGGAAGCCGTCTGAAGAATTCAATTGACTGGGAGGGAGGCTGTTTTCACCAGTATGAGGGCAGATGTGAATTTCTGGACGAAGACGGCCTGTGTGACCTGCAGCGTGAGGCAGGGGAGGATATGCTTTGCCGCACGTGCAGGAGATACCCAAGGCATGTGGAGGTATTTGAAAACAGGCGGGAATATACTTTGTCTCTCTCCTGCCCTGAAGCGGCTAGGCTGATCCTGGGAAATCAGGGAAAGGCCGGATTCCTCCATACAGTGAGGCAGCAGAGGGCTGAACACTTCAGGGATTATGACAGGCTGCTGTTTAGTATGCTGCTGGAAGCCAGAACGGTGATGTATGATATTCTCAGAGACAGGAACGTTGATATAGGCATGAGAACAGGTATTGTCCTGGCATTTGGGCATGATCTGCAGCAGCGCATAGGCAGAGGACGCACAGACAAGACAGGCAGCCTCATAAAACGTTATAAGAGCAGCAGAAGAGAAGAGTATTTCAGGGATTTTTTCTGGAAGTACAGGAAGAGGGCAAACAAAGCTGCCGGGCTCAGAGACAGGATGATGGCCGTTTTTAATGAATTAGAAACGGTAGAGCCATCCTGGCGTGCATACCTGAAAAAGGCGGGGGAGAAAGAGAGCGTCCCGGAATGTAGCAGGACAGAGGAAATATACAGGGAACAGCTGATGATATACTTTTTATCTGTATATTTCTGTGGCGCTGTCTATGACGGAGAAGCATACGCAAAGGTAAAGTTTTCAGCCCTGAGTACAATGTGGATATGCAGCCTGGCCCGGAGAGGGGGCGGGGGCATGGAAGCGGGATATGCGGAGGCTTCATACAGATTTGCCAGGGAAATAGAGCACTCTGATAAAAATCTGGAGTTTCTGGAGAAAAAGATCATGGAGGATGATCTTTACAGCTTTGATAATATCATGATCCTGCTTTTGAATTAGCCGGAAGCCTGCCTTCTGGAAAGTGAGCATATAAAAGGGTGCCCCAAAAGCCGGCCTGGCTTTTGGGGCACCCCCATTTATATCTGAAGCTTGTTACTGTACGGCGCCGTTAAATATCTGGGCTATGGGTGAATCTGATGAGAGGACGACAGTTTTGTCTCCGCCCTTCATAGAAGCTTTTAAAGCATCCAGGCTGCGCACGTAGGAGTAGAAGTCCGTTTTGCTTTCATCAGAATATGCCTCTGAGAGAATTCTCATATATTCAGCCTCGCCTTCAGCGATAAGGATTTCAGCCTGCTTGCTGGCCTCTGATATTTGTATGGCAATTTCCTTGTCCGTAGTGTTGCGGATCACCTTAGCTTCTGAGTCGCCCTCAGCTGTGAAGGTAGCTGCAATGTTGTTGCGTTCAGAGATCATCCGCTCATAGACGGCATCTTTATTGTCATCAGGAAGGTCCAGCTGCTTCAGCTCGAATACAGTCAGCTTAATGCCGTATTGCTCCATATTGCTGCCTATATTGGCCATTACCATGTCAGATAACAGGCCGTCCCGGCTTGTTATGACCTCGTCCTGGTTCATGCTGCTGATTACATTTTTTGTGGCATTGTAGACAGCAGTGTTAATGCGGTTTTCAGCATTTGAAATTGAAAAATTCAGTGTCTGGGCAAACTTTAAAGGATCCTCGATCTTCCAGAGTATATAGCTGTCACTGATCATGGTCTTTTTATCCTTTGTGATCACATCTGAAGGGGCCAGATCGTAGAGCAGCGTCTCCTTTGGAAGTGTGTCTGCAGACTGGATAAAAGGAAGCTTCAGGCCCAGCCCGGCAGAGTCAATGACCCTGTTTACTTTTCCAAACTGCCGTATCAGCTTATACTCATTCTGGTTCGTCACAACTACAGAGGAACCAAGGATGATGACTGCTGCCACAGCCACTATAATACCTATTACATGTTTTTTCTTCATAATCGTTCCCTCCTAATTGCCTGCTTCAGTTTCTTGTTCCGGTGCCGCATCCTCTGAAGGGCTGCCCTCCCCGGAGCTGCTGTTAGCTTCAGTGCCGGCAGGTGCGGCCTTTTCAGCGGCAGGTTTCTGTGGATCTGCAGTTTTGGGCGTCTGAGTACCTGTCTGTGATTCAGCGCTGCTGTCTCCTGTGAAAGAATCAAGAGGGAGCACCTTCTGCACACCATCGCCGTTGTCTATTATGATCTTCATGCCCGGAAGGACTTCTTCCATGGCTTCATAAAACATCCTCTGTTTTGTTACTACAGGATTTTTTTCATATTCCGCATACATGGAATCAAATCGTGAAACCTGGGCCTCAGCCTCATTTATACGTGTCTGTTTTTTTGCCTCGGCATTTTTGATGATCTGGTCAGCTGTTGCCTCAGCCTCAGGAAGTTTTTCATTCCTGTATTTATTTGCATTATTCAGAGAAGTTTCTTTTCCCTGCTTGGCTGTCTCCACAGCTTTGAAGGCCTGCATTACTTCAACAGTGGGGGGCTCAGAATCCTGAATGGTGATATTTACCAGCTGGATGCCCACGTCCTGTTCCTCCATCTTGGTGAGGATCATTTCTTTTATCTTGGCCTGGATCTCACTCTTTCCAGTAGTCAGTACATCATCTACCTTGTAGCTTCCTATGACAGTACGTATGCTGCCCTGGGCGATATTTTTTAAAATATCTTCAGGCTGTTTAGAAGCGTACAGATACTGGACAGGATCAGAGATCCTGTATTCAACAAAGAAATCAACATCGATAAAATTATAATCATTTGTTATCATCACACTTTCTGAATCAAGAGGTTCATTTGTTGCGGGATCATATCCGATAGGAAATCCCTGAATAGTCGTGTTCACTTTTTTTACCTGCTGGATAACAGGAAGCTTAAAGTGGAGTCCTGTTTCCGTGACAGCTTTAGGTTTTCCAAAAGTGATAAGCACTGCCTGTTCCTGCTCCTGTATCTGGTAAAATGCGCCCATGCCCAGGAAAACAAAAACAACTGCGGCAATCACTATAATGACAGTCCGTTTAATGCGGCCGCCTGATCTGCCGGAACTGCCGCCTGAATGGTATGTACTGTCTGAGCCGGTATTAAATTGTGTCTTTCTTTTAAAGAAATCTTGTCCGTTTGGTATCTTCATAATCGTTCTCCTTCCGGTTGCAGTGCCGGTATGCTAAACCATGGTTTTTAGTGTTCCGGCAGTCATCATGTTGAAGATAAGGAGCAGCTTAAGACTGCGTGTATAATTTTTTATAAAAAAAAGACTTCTATTCCAGGCCGGGCCTGAAATAAAAGTCTTGCTAATCACTTACATGATGCGGATATCGCTATCGTACTGACGACACCATGTACCATCTTATTTATTATATCGATGGCAGCTACTCCCTTTTCTTTGTCAAAAGATTAACATACTTTTTGAGAAAAATCAATTAAAAATTTATTAAATATTTATAGCTGTAAAAGCTTTTGGCTGTTCCAGAGGAAAATAAGATAAAGGATGGAAGCCACCAGCTGTACAACGGCTGTCACAACACTTACAAGAGCAGCCATAATATTGATGATCGGTATATAAGACAGAAGTCCGCAGACAATAGAGATAGCCATACATACTGCATACAGCATCCATATTGTGCGTGCGCGCTCTGCCTGCGTATAGGCCTGAGCCATACTCATCCCTGAAAGCAGCTGCCCTGTGCTGGTGCACACGTAATAAACTACCAGGAAACTGATGATATTTTTCAGGATACTTAACACACCGCTCATAAATCCCCCTGTAAAGAAGTTGGCGAGAATGCCGATGACCATTCCCACAAGAGTAAGCGTGAATGCATTCTTATAGTCTATGGTTGCCTGTGACAGGGTGTAGAGCCCATAAAGGGAGATGACAGCGCCGATGATAAGTGCGGCCAGCCCCAGAAACGGGATAAAGCTAAACAGAGCTACTATCTGGCCGGTAAATACAAACATTAGCCCCCGGCCTGCAGTTCTTCTTGTTTCTTCAAACATAATTTCTCTCCTTCCGCAAGATTAGAATATACAGCCATTATAGCATAGGAGGAGGAGACTTGCCATATGAAAGTTCAGATATTGATGTTGCAGTGTAAAAGTTCAGCCGGACCGCCTTTATTCACGCGGGCAACGGGCCAAAGTCAGGCTCACTTGACCTTGGTGACTGCTGCGGGGGTCTTTGATTTACTGGCAGCTCCTTTCAGAAACAGACGCTTCTGCTTGTATACATAATAAATGATAAACAGGATCGATGTAAGCACCCATGTTATAGGATAGCTGAAGATAATTGTCGATACGGAGGGGCTTACTGGAACTGCGATTGCCACCCAGACTATTCTGAGCGCGCAGATGCCGAACATGGTCAGCAGCATTGGGATAAGCACATCCCCGATACCCCGCAGGGCTCCGGAAAGGATCTCTATAAATACAAAGAACACATAACAGGGTGTGATCATCTCCAGCATTTTTGAACCGATCTGAATTACGTTGTCATCGGCTGTAAAGATGCTAAAAAGCGGAACTCTGGCGAGCATCAGGAAAACCACCAGGATAGCGGCCACTGAAAAATCCATGAACAGGCAGATGCGGACACTTTTTTTGATCCTGTCGTATTTGCCGGCGCCAAAATTCTGCCCCACAAAAGTAGTGATGGCTATGCCGAAGGCGCCGCTGATCATCCAGAAGATAGCGTCCAGCTTTCCGTAGGCGGCCCAGGCAGCTGTGGTATCGGTGCCAAACTGGTTCAGCGCTGCCTGGATGATTATATTGGAAAAACTGTACATCACAGACTGAAGCCCGCCCGGAAGGCCTATCCGGAGCTGGGAGCGCAGCACGTTCCTGTGGAACCTTATTTCCTTTAAGGACAGTGAAAGAATGTCACTTGATTTCATTAAAGCCCTTGTTACAAGGACAGCACTGACAGCCTGTGATGCCAGAGTGGCAATAGCTACGCCTGCCACACCCAGAGGGAACACGACCACCAGAAGGATATCAAGCACAATATTTAAAAAACAGCAGACGATCAGGTAGTAAAGAGGCCTTTTAGAATCCCCGGCAGCTCTCAGGATACTTGAGCCTATATTATAAATGAAGACAAAAACTATTCCGCCAAAATAGATCTGCAGATAAGCAGTGGAGTCTGCCATCAATTCAGGCATCGTATTCATCTTTTCAAGCATATAAGGGGCCAGCAGGATGCCGACTATTGTAATGATAACGCTGCCTGCCAGAGAAAAGGCATAGGCTGTATGTATGCTCTCCCCCAGGCTTTTGCCGTCCCTTGCCCCGTAGAACTGGGATATGATAACAGTTGCTCCGGCTGTGAGGCCTGTGAAAAAGCCAACTACCAGGTTGATGATCTGGCCGGCTGAGCCTCCCACGCTGGCAAGAGCCTCTTTGCCAACAAAACGCCCTACGATGACAGCGTCTATGGTATTGTAGAACTGCTGGAAAAAGGTACCCAGTACAATTGGAAAGAAGAACAGCAGCAACTGTTTCCAGATGACTCCTTCAGTAATGTGGTTAGTTTTGATCATATTCTTTTTCATTTAGTAAAATCCATCCCTCGCGCTAGAATTAAAAATCAAGCCTCTTCCACCCATTCTGAAATCTTCTTTAAGGTATCTGCAATCGGCTCATTTATGACCAGGTCAGCCTGGCGGTCTGAGTAGTCGGACACAGGATTAATGACTATAAGGTGGTCGCCTTCAAAATACCGGGCGTACTGCCTTGCGGGTTCAAATCTCAGGCTTGAGCCGATCACAAGAAGAACGTCAGCTTTTGAAACCTCAGCGGTGGCGCGGCTCATGAGAGCATTATCGACTGTCTGTCCGAAAAAGATCAGTCCGGGGCGCAGTAAAGCTCCGCATTTGCTGCAGCGGGGAGCATTTTTGGACGCGAGGATATATTCTTTGGGATATTTTTCTTTACAGTGGGGACAGTAATTATTTTCAATATCACCATGCAGGGAAACTACGTTTTCGCATCCGGCTTTTTCCGGATAGCTGTATACGTTGTTTGTGATCACGCATTTTAATTTTCCGCATTTTGAAAGGTCTGCCAGATGATAAAAGGCCTCCCCGGGACAGCCCTCTCCGGCCAGTATCTCATTTCTGTAGAATTCAAAAAATCTGTCAGGGCGGGTTGAATAAAAAGAACTTGTGAACATTTCTTCCGGAGAATATCCGTATTTTTTCTCAATCTCATAGGCGCGGTCAGGGTCGCGCATGCTGAGCTGGCCGTATTCCTTCAACATTCCGCTCCCGCACAGGGCGACTAAGTACCTGCTCCTTAAGACCGCTTTTTTTAAGGCTTCATCTAACATATGATTTCCCTCCTTGTTTTGATTCTATTTTAGGTCATGGAGACAGATGAAGTCAACATATTTGGAGAATATATACAAAATATGCACGAAAATACTCCCCGGGCCAATAGCGTGAGAAAAGTAACAGAAAACAGGCACTTGTATCATATTTAAAGTTGTATTATACTATATCAAAACGGAGGCGGCAATTATGTTAAAGGAACAAAAAGCAGTTGTTGAGCTGATTGGGAGTCTGGTGCTTGGAAAAACAGCAGACATCAGCAGGGTAGAGTATTTTCCTCAGAAGCCGGCTTTTCCCCAGGGGGAGCTGCAGCAGAAGTTTCCCAGGGCGACACCTGAAAGCCAGGGGATATCTTCGGACTGGCTGTCCGGCATGATTGAAGAGCTCTCAGAAAGCAGGACGGGTGACATCCATCAGTTCATGGCAGTAAAGGGCGGACATGTCATCTGTGAGTGCGGTTTTGCACCATACAAAAGAGGGATCTGGCATATCACACATTCGCTGTGCAAGAGCATTACAGGTATGGCAATTGGAATGCTGATAGCAGAGGGAAAGCTTAGTCTGGATGACCATCTGATAGATATATTTAAGAACCGGCAGAATCTTTTTAGTTTTCTCAGACAGAGAGATATTACCATCCGGCACCTGCTTACTATGGCAAGCGGAGTCTCATTTAACGAGACCGGAGCTGTTGCGGGAAGTGACTGGGTAAAAGGATTTCTTGAGGCGGGCATTCATGACAGTCCCGGTACTAAATTCGAGTACAATAGTATGAATTCTTATATGCTCTCTGCTGTTGTCACGGAAATAACGGGCGAGACCATGATGGACTATCTGAGGCCGCGTCTGTGGGAGCCGCTTGGTATAACAAAGGTATTCTGGGAGACATGTCCCAAAGGTATAACAAAAGGCGGATGGGGACTTTTCCTGACCCCGGAGGATGCTGCGAAGCTGGGCTGGCTCTACCGCTGTAAGGGAGTCTGGAACGGGCAGCAGATCATAGCTCAGGAGTGGATAGAGGAATCTGTAAAAAAACAGATAGATACGGATGAGGACGGCAGTTCCTGCGGTTATGGCTATCAGATCTGGCCTAAAAAGAGGGAAGGCAGCTTTAATTTCAATGGCATGCTGGGACAGAATGTACTGGTATATCCAGATCTTGACCTGGTTATTGTTACGAATGCAGGAAGCAGTGAAATCTTCCAGGAGGGGGCTGTCATGGGCATCCTGGAAAAATACATAGGTAAATTGTCTCCTGGAGCAGGCCCTCTGCAGGAGGATTTGGAGGCGGCAAGGCATCTGAAAGCAGTAATACGCAGTGCAGAGGCAGCATCAGGCGGTGTCAGTCTGATTGAACAGGGAGGCTGGAAAAACAGAAAGCCGTCAGGCAGGTACTGCAGACGGGAACGGCGTGCAGGAAGTGACAGATATGCCGCTGACTTGACCGGCAGGAATGTTCAGGCCGGCATCAGGGATCTGATGCACATGGCAGAGGGGCGCCGGTACATAATGGACAGCGGTTCAGTGGGCTTTTTCCCGCTGATGATGCAGGTTTTTCATAATAATTATACAGACGGCATTAAAAAGCTGTGGTTTACGTCGGAAAACGGAAGACTGTGGATGGAATTTACAGAAGGTGAAGAAGATAAAAAAATAGAAATCGGCATTGGCAGGGCCTGTGTGACGGAGATAACAGAACATGGGGAGCCATATCTGGCTGCAGTTACAGGAACAATAGCCAGAGATGAGGATGAAAGGCTTGTCCTGAAGCTGGATATATCGTTTCTTGAGGAGGCAGCCAGAAGGACCTGCAGGATATATTTTGAAGATAAAAAAATCGAGCTCAGATTTAATGAAGCTCCCGGTAAGGTGGTCATACTCAATGGCCTTGCGGGGATCATGCAGGATGCAGGGAGCAAACTGAAATGGTCTGATAAAAAGGATGGCAAAGGAGCCAGGCTGATCCAGAGAGTTATGGAGTCATCTATTGCCCCTATAATCTACGGAAGTGAGGAAACTGCAGAGACTGAGCAGGAGGAATCAGTAGAAAATTAGAGCGTGTATACCGAAAAATGGATTTTCGAACACGCTTTAGGCAAGAGGAGATAAGGGCTATGAAACAGAGCGATATAAGAGAGTGGCTTAGCGAGAATGGGACAGGAGAGTTAAGCTACCGGGAAATCTTTGAACATGCTCCTGCAGGCTATGTGGTCTGCAGAGATGACGGGCAGATACTGATGGCAAACAGAGAGTTTTACAGGATGACAGGAGGGGAGAAAAAAGCCAGAGCATCTCTGACAGGGTACGTGGCAGAAAAAGATCATGGGGAACTGTTTTCTCTTCTCAAAAAAGCTGAATGCGGGACGGCGGCGTCAGCAATAAGCTTTCTGAGCACAGGGAAGAGACAGTGCATACCTGTGGCAGTGACTGCCAGCAGCATTGTGGGAGCGGCAGGACTAAATAAGGATAAATGTATTTTGTGCATATTGACTGACATGGAGACCTTTGCAGCCCGCTATGAGGAGATAGCACATGAAAATCTGTGTGATGCAATGACGGGACTTTTTAATAGAAGGTTTTATACCCAGTTTCTTAAACAATATGATGAAAAATCAGGTATGCCGTTCTCTGTCATGGTGTTGGACCTTAACGGCCTGAAAATGATAAATGATTCTCTGGGACATCAATTTGGAGACAAGGCAATCATAGGTGTTGCTGATGCGCTTAAAAAATATGCGGGACCAGGTTACCAGCTGGCCAGAATAGGCGGGGATGAAATCGTGGGGCTTTTTCCGGAAACTGGGCCGGATGAGGTACAGAAGTACATGGAAAGGGTGGAGCGGGAAGTGGCCAGCCATAAACTGGGCGGGTTGACTTTGTCTTTCTCATGGGGAATGGCCGTAAAAAGGAAAGAAGAGGAAGGGCTTAATGTGACGATCCATGCGGCCGAGGATGCCATGTACAGCCAGAAAGTCATAAGAAGCACCCAGCAGAAGTCGGAAACAGTAGATATCGTCCTGAAGACTTTATTTCAAAAAAGCCCCAGATTCCATAATCACTGCAGAAACGTATCTGTGATGGCGGCAGAATTCGGAAGGTATCTGGGATATGACGAGAAAGGGCTTCAGAATCTTCAGCAGCTGGGGTATCTGCATGATATTGGGATGGCTTCCATGTCGGGGGAAGTGCTGGACAAAAATGTGCCCCTGAAAAGAGCGGAGCGTCTTGAAGTCAAGCGTCATCCGGAAGTCGGCTACCGTATCCTCTATTCGGCTCCGGAACTCAGGAATAAGGCGCTGTCGATCCTTTACCACCATGAGAACTGGGATGGAAGCGGATATCCTTACCATATCTCAGGAGACAGGATTCCTGAGGAAGCCATGATCATTCACATAGTAGACACTTATGACAGGGCCAGGTTTGGCTATTTAGGCGTTGAGGGCAAGCCGCAGGAAAGTGTCCTGGCGGACATCAGGAATCAGAGCGGGAAAAAGTTCAGCCCCAAGATCGCGGAGGCATTTGAGAAGTGGATGAGGGTAAAGGCAGCTGAGCGTGTTACTGAGCATGGAGTGAACGGTAACTAAGATATTGGTTATTATGCAAAAATCAGCCAAGCCCTTGACAAAATCCCCCAAATTAGCTATTATTGGGTACATAGTTAAAAAGGTGGCGAGAAAGAGGAGTATATTTACACCGTCTGTCAGAGAGGATGCCTCATGGGCTGGGAGGGCATTTCAGATAGGATAAATAGAAGGTAGCTTTTGAACTGAACGGCTGAGAAACAGTGGATTAGGCCGTTACGCGTAATCAGCGTTAAAGGATTGGAGAGATATGGAAGGTCCTGACAGGATTTTCTGTATGAAAAAGGTGGTACCGCGTTTAATACGCCCTTTGCATATGCAGAGGGCGTTATTTTTTTGAACTCCGCGCCGGAGCATTTTTCGAAAATGCTCTAAGCTGCGCGGTCACATTTTACCGGACAGAGGATGCCGGATTATCCAGGAGGAATTATAATGAACAAAGAACTGGCAAAGACATACGATCCAAAGGGTATAGAGGACCGTCTCTATGAGAAGTGGATGAACAAAAAATATTTCCATGCGGAAGTGGACAGGAGTAAAAAACCATTTACTATCGTTATGCCGCCGCCCAATGTAACAGGGCAGCTCCATATGGGACATGCGCTGGACAATACAATGCAGGATATCCTGATCAGGTATAAGAGGATGCAGGGCTACAATGCGCTTTGGCAGCCGGGAACAGACCATGCCGCTATTGCCACAGAGGTAAAGGTGATAGAGAAGCTCAGGGAGCAGGGGATAGACAAGGATGAAATCGGAAGAGAAGAATTTCTGAAGCATGCCTGGGAGTGGAAGGAAGAGTACGGCGGTAAGATCATCAATCAGCTGAAGAAGATGGGCTCATCTGCTGACTGGGACAGGGAACGTTTTACGATGGACGAAGGATGTTCCAAAGCTGTAGAAGAGGTGTTTATCAAGCTCTACGAAAAAGGATATATCTATAAAGGTTCCCGCATCATTAACTGGTGTCCTGTATGCCAGACATCCATATCGGACGCGGAAGTAGAGCATGTTGACCAGGATGGCTTTTTCTGGCATATTAATTATCCTATTGTGGGAGAAGAGGGGAAATTTGTGGAGATCGCCACCACACGTCCTGAAACTCTGCTGGGGGATACTGCAGTTGCCGTTAATCCGGAAGATGAACGTTATAAGGATCTGATTGGAAAGATGCTGAAGCTGCCGCTCACAGACAGAGAGATTCCTGTGATCGCAGACAGCTATGTAGATAAGGAATTTGGTACTGGCTGCGTAAAGATCACGCCTGCCCATGACCCGAATGACTTTGAGGTGGGCAAACGTCACAATCTGCCTGAGATCAACATTATGAATGATGATGCTACGATCAATGAGCTTGGCGGAAAATATGCCAATATGGAGCGTTATGCTGCCCGCAAGGCTATGGTGGAAGACTTAAAGGAACTGGGACTTCTTGTGAAAGTAGTACCGCATACACATAATGTAGGCACCCATGACCGCTGCAAGACGACAGTGGAACCAATGATCAAACAGCAGTGGTTTGTCAGGATGGAGGAGATGGCTAAGCCTGCAATAGAAGCTATTAAGAATGGCAGCCTGAAATTTGTGCCTGAGCGTTTCGACAAGATATATCTGCACTGGCTGGAAAACATCCGCGACTGGTGCATATCCAGACAGCTGTGGTGGGGACACCGTATACCGGCATATTACTGCGATGAATGCGGTGAAATTGTGGTATCTGGAAGTCAGCCGGAAAAATGTCCAAAATGCGGATGTACACATCTAACACAGGATGAGGATACACTGGATACATGGTTCAGTTCAGCTCTGTGGCCGTTCTCCACACTTGGATGGCCTGACAAGACAGAGGATCTGGATTATTTCTTCCCCACAGATGTTTTAGTGACAGGCTATGACATTATCTTCTTCTGGGTAATCCGTATGGTCTTCTCATCTCTTGAGCAGACAGGAAAGGTTCCGTTCCATCATGTACTGATCCACGGCCTGATCCGTGACTCCCAGGGACGCAAAATGAGTAAATCTCTGGGGAATGGAATCGACCCGCTGGAGATCATAGACCAGTACGGGGCAGATGCGCTCAGACTGACGCTGATTACAGGAAATGCACCTGGAAATGATATGCGTTTCTATATGGAGAGAGTGGAAGCGAGCAGAAACTTTGCGAACAAAGTTTGGAATGCATCCAGATTTATCATGATGAACCTGGAAAAGGCGGAAGTGCCCTCATCAATGGAATTAAGCCAGCTTACCAGCGCCGATAAATGGATTCTTTCAAAAGTAAATACTCTGGCAGGCGATGTCACAGAAAATATGGATAAGTATGAGCTGGGTATTGCCGTTCAGAAGGTTTATGACTTTATCTGGGAGGAATTCTGTGACTGGTATATTGAGATGGTTAAACCACGTCTCTATAATGATGATGACAATACAAAATCAGCTGCTCTCTGGACTTTGAAAACAGTGCTGGGCAATGCCTTAAAGCTGCTCCACCCGTTTATGCCTTTTATTACAGAAGAGATATTCTGCACACTGCAGGAAGAGGAAGAATCCATCATGATATCCGAATGGCCGCAGTTTAGGAATGACTGGGATTTTAAAGAGGATGAAACGGCAGTCGAGACGATCAAAGAGGCAGTGCGCGGTATAAGGAATGTGCGTACAGGTATGAATGTCCCTCCAAGTAAGAAAGCAAAAGTATATGTGGTTTCTGAAAAGCAGGAAATCAGGGATATCTTTGAAAATGGAAAAGTATTTTTTGCCACTCTTGGATATGCCAGCGATGTAGAGATCCAGACTGATAAGACAGGAATTGCTGACGATGCTGTGTCAGCAGTGATACCTGATGCAGTGATCTATATGCCATTTGCTGAATTGGTGGATATTGAAAAAGAAGTAGAACGTCTGAAGAAAGAAGAAGAAAGGCTCACAAAAGAACTTGCACGTGTTAATGGAATGCTGGGAAATGAGAGATTTGTGAGCAAGGCTCCTGCTTCCAAGATCGAAGAAGAGAAAGCGAAGCTGGCCAGGTATACAGATATGATGGCACAGGTGCAGGAAAGACTTGCACAGCTGGTGAAATAAAACCAATTATGCCGCCTTACTTCCTGCCTTTTATAATGATATCCCATAACAGCCCCAAAATAAGCAGCAGAGCCAAGATAAATCCAATAAAGGCAGGCCAGGGGACACCCCATATTGTGGGGAGGGAAGAGAGTGCGCACATCATAGCTGAACCGATGAAGAGCGCTCCTGAAACGATGCCGAGACATAACCTGCCTGATGAACGGCGGTTTTCACGGATGAGGTCTGAAGCGTCAGAGAACTCAATATTCAATCTTGTCTGCCCGTTTTTTGTTATATTTAAAAGGTCGCAGAGCAGGGCGGGGATATCAAGTGATTTTGTGCCGGAAGTGTAGAGCTTTCTGGCCAGGTGTCTGCCCTCTGTCTTGAGATCCAGACTTGTAAAGGCAATTGATGACATATGGGATGTCAGGATCTGGATCATATTAACATTGGGGGAGCAGGCCCGGAGGGTTCCTTCCATAGTTATCATGCTGCGGCCAAGGAGTGTTATATCAGAAGGTATGGCGATTTTATGCTGTTTTACCATATCCAGCAGGCGTTCAATGAGTTCGCCCAGATCCATGCTGCCAAAATCCATGCTCATGTACCGGCTGATGAGGTCATCCAGATCTGTATAGAGGCGGGCATGGTTAATCCGCTCCCTGGCTTCACCGATAGACAGGATGACATTTTTCAGTTCATAAATGTCATTCTGCAGAAGGGACAATATAGCATGCTGAATAAGCTGACGGTAACGGCTGGACAGATGTCCGGCCATACCGAAGTCCAGCCATGCTATTTTACCTTCACAGATGTACAGATTGCCCGGATGAGGGTCTGCGTGGAAAAATCCATCCTCAAGTATTTGCTTACAGTAATTTTCCGCAGCCTTCTGCCCGATCTCCTCCATGTCATATCCTCTGGAGGTGAGCAGCTCTGTCTGGTCGATGGGAATACCGTCTATGTATTCCATCACCAAAAGCCTGGGAGTTGTGAGAGAACGTATGACCCGGGGGCAGGTTACATATGATATTTTTTCCTGATTGCTGGCAAACAAGTCGAGATTAGAAGCTTCCAGATTAAAATCCATCTCTTCAAGAGCTGTCTTTAGCAGCTCATCCAGAATAGTATTAAAGTCTATCAGGTCTCCTGTCCCCATAGTGATTTTTAAAAGGCCGCTGGCCTTCTTCATGAGAGTGATGTCATTCTCCATAGTCTCACGAATGGCAGGCCTCTGGACTTTGAGGGCAACCTTTTTTCCGTCCAAAAGCAGTGCACAGTGCACCTGCGCAATAGAAGCAGAGCCTAAAGGAACGGGGGAAATTTCAGAAAATATCTGTTCCACCGGTCTCTCAAGCTCTGCTTCTATAACTTCTTTAACTGTCTGGAAGGAAAATGGCTTTACTTCCGTGCGCAGCTTTGTCAGTTCCTGACAATATGATTCAGGAAGGATATCAGAACGCATAGACATGATCTGTCCCAGTTTTACATATGTGGGCCCTAGGTCCTCCAGCAGATTTTTAAGCTTTTTAGGAGACACTCCGCGGGTCAGATGATGTTTTTTCAGTACAGATGCCATTTCGCCTATGCGTTCAATGGAAAAAGAATTATTTTTGTCCATATATTTTATTTATAACGGAATTATTCTTCCGTTTCCGATTTAGCCTCTTCAGCAGCAGTGTTTTCTTCCTGGTCAGCAGCTTCGTCCTCAGCTTCGGCAGCACATGTCTCCTGGTTAGCAGCTTCTGTCTCTGCTTCAGCAGCTTTGGCTTCTTTTTCGGCCTTTTTAGCTTTTTCTTTTGCAGCCTTTTCCTCAGCGGCCTTTTCAGCAGCCTCGATCTTTTCCTTTAATGCTTCCAGCTCTTCGGCAGTCATGTGATCAACAGCATTCATTGCATCTTTGTATTCTTTTACAATATTTACAGTAACATGATCCTTTACTTTTTCTTTTACATCACGTTTGAGTTCTTCATTTATTACTTTTCCCTGAGATACAGCAGCTTCGCCCTTTTCAACAAGAGTATTTGCAATATCCTTTACTACCTCAACGGATGCAGTGGCAGCCCCGATACCTGCCAGCAATACTTTTTTGATGCCCTCTTCAATATCCATAAGAATTTCCTCCTTTAATCAGCTTCAATTACATTATTTTAAGATTTTTTAATTATACCATATTATCTGGCAACAAAGGCGTATTTTATGAAATCTTATGAAATAATTTAGAATGTTGGCCTGGTATATAAATATTTTAGATTTCACAGAAGGCGCCTGTTTCTTATGGAATATATTAATGTTACTGGTCACGGAGTGAGCAGTAACATATTAATTGGAAATTAAGAATTTAATCTGCGAATATTAAAACTGAAAACGTTGTAATATGGTATACTCAGTAAAATTGAATGGCCCAAAAGCGGAGGTTGGAATTGAGGAACAAAAGTAAAATCATTAATAAGGCGGTGCTGGCAGTAGCCTGCACCGTTGCAGTATGCGCTGTCCTTCTTTCATTCGTGGATGATGGACTAAATGGAGCCGTGGCCGACTGGTTTTATAACAATTTTATGAACACATATGATATGTCATATGGAGAAATGGAGGGTTACCATACAGTTACCGAGCCGGACTGGGCAAACCTTAAAAACTTTGTTATAGTCTTTTTTGTGATTTCATCTGCAGCTATTGCCCTGATGGCAGTACTTATATCCGCCAGAAGCGCCCGAAAAAAGGAGATAGCGACTATCAGCTACATTTCAGAGGCAATGAGGGTGTATTTGAAGCAGGAGGATGCGGGGCTGGAACTGCCAAAGGAATATGCGGAGATTGAGAGCCAGCTGATACAGGCTAAGAACAGGGAACAGGAGCATTTGACACTTCTGGAGAAGGAGTCTCAGCAAAAGAATGATCTGATCACATATCTTGCGCATGATCTTAAAACACCTCTGGCATCGGTTATTGGTTATCTGTCTCTTTTGGATGAGGTGCGCGATATGCCTGTGGAACAGCGTGAAAAATATACAGGTGTGGCTTTAGACAAAGCATACAGGCTGGAAGAACTGATTGACGAGTTCTTTGACATTACCAGATTTAACCTGCACTCCATAGAGCTGAGCATGGGGAGAGTTGATCTGTATTTTCTGCTTCAGCAGCTGGCTGAACAGTTTTATCCCATCCTTTCACAGCAGAATAAGGAGGTGGAGATCCATTCGCCGGAGGATACTATGGTCTGGGCAGATGGAGATAAGCTGGCAAGGGCATTTAACAACATTTTAAAAAATGCCATAGCCTACAGTTATGAAAATACTGTCATAAGGATCTTTGTGGAAATAGAAAACCGTACAGTAGTAGTGAGATTTGTAAATAAAGGGAATCCGATACCGCCTCACAAGCTGGAAACCATATTTGAAAAGTTTTACCGCCTGGATACCTCCAGATCTACAAATATGGGAGGCGCAGGGCTGGGGCTGGCCATAGCAAAGCAGATCATAACTGCCCACAGGGGAGAGATACTCGCAAGCAGCAGCAAGGAGAGCACCGTATTTACTGTAGTACTTCCGGAAGCACTGATCCAGGAAGAACACTAGAAAAAAGATGCATTCTCCCCAGCCTGCCGGCTGATATTTTAAAGGACGGGCTGAATTTAAGTAACAACTTTAAGCGAAAACAACTTGTTAGTCAAATGTTGGTCAAAGACAAAAAAACGGTTTCCCACAATCTGGGAAACCGCCTAAAACAACGTGCGTGAGAAGATTCGAACTCCCGGCCTTCTGATCCGTAGTCAGACGCTCTATCCAGCTGAGCTACACGCACATCTCAACAACGAAGCTTATTTTATAGTATTATTCGAAAAATGTCAACCCCTAAATTTAAAATTATTAAAAAAAATTGTAATAGTTACAAAAGATGCAATATACAACTATAATTAACAAACGTACCGAAATGTGGTAAAATGACCCTGGGACCAGAAATTATAAATGACTGTTCAGCAGTCAGACAGGAGGCAGAATATGATGAATAAAAAGTTAATGGCCGCTATATGCTGTTTTTCACTGTGCGCGGCTTCACTCAGCCTGGCAGCAGGCTGCAGCAGCCAGCAGAAGGAAACGGGAAAAGAGACAAAGGCGGCTCAGGAAATACAGAGTACAGAAACCGCGGCAAAACAGAATGATGAAACTAAAGCGGCCGGAACACAGACTGAGAATGATCAGACAGAAACAATGCCGGAAGAGCAGAAAACAGAGGGACAGATTACAGAGGAGCAAAATACAGAAGGGGAAAGTACAGACGGGCAGAGCACAGAGGGTATAGATGAAGAGGTGTATACCACGGAGGGCCAGCCTGTGGGAGCAGACACGGGAACAACAGCAGAGACTCAGGGTACCGCAGATGTGCGGAAGGATCTGATGCTGTACATAACTCTGGGAGGAGAGGATTTTCAGACATATCCGTATAATGGTGAGGAAACGCCCGCCGGCCTGATACAGGGAATTGCAGATCTGACAGGATGGAATCTGACACTTGCTGACGAGATATACAGCGGAAAAGGCGGAATATCCGTTGCATTTTCACCTGAATCTTCTATCTTTACAGGGCCTCCGGAAAATCAGGCTGATGAATTCCATGTTTTTGACAGTGAACAGATGACATATGCCATATTGGACAGTGTACAGAAGACCCTGCAGAATTATGCCAGCTCTGTGAATCCTGACAGTGTAGATATATGGTACAGCATGGGTGACGGGCAGCCCCTGACAATAGATTCATTGGGAGTTACCCTGCCAATAGATCAGCCGTATTCTCATGAGGCGCTTATGGCTCAGATGGAAAACGGCATTAATTAGAAAAAGAGGCGATAGAAGTGCTGAAGGTTGAACACTTATCTTATGAAGCAGAAGAAAATGGAATACGACGCAGAATTCTGTCCGATGTGAGCTTTACTGTTGAGGACGGTGAAATGCTTGTAGTAACAGGCCCAAACGGCGGAGGAAAATCGACTGCTGCCAATCTGATCATGGGAATCGAAACTCCCAGCCAGGGAAGAATCTGGCTGGACGGCAGAGAGATTACAGATATGAGCATAGACGAAAGGGCGATTGAAGGAATCGGATTTGCATTCCAGCAGCCGCCGCGTTTCAAAGGGCTGACGGTATCAAGACTGCTCTCTCTTGCAGCAGGACGAGAACTGGCCGGGAAAGAATGCTGTTCTCTTTTAAAAGCAGTAGGCCTGTGCGGCAAGGAATACAAGGACAGAGAAGTGGACAATACTCTTTCTGGAGGTGAAATGAAAAGGATAGAGATTGCTACTGTCTTTGCCAAAAAACATAAATTAAGTATTTTTGATGAACCGGAGGCTGGAATAGACCTGTGGAGCTTTTCAATGCTTATAAAGCAATTTGAGAAGATGCACAGAGAGAAGAAAGAGAGTATCCTGCTTATATCACATCAGGAGAGGATCATCAGAATGGCAGACAGGATAATGGTGATCAAAGACGGAGCGGTTCAGAAGATAGGGAAAAAAGAAGAGATGCTGCCCAGCCTGATGATCGGGGATGCCGGGAGCTGTACCTGTATGCAGCACAGAGGAGGTGCAGGTAATGAAACTGGATGCAGTGACGAGTAGGATATTAAAATTCATAGATGAGAGAGGATTCAGACAGAAAGGCGCTTTTAACCTGAGATATAACGGGCAGGCAGTCTGCCATGGAGATACAGAAAATATCAGGATTGTAAAGAAAAAGGATAATCCTGGCATAGATGTCTATATCAGCGGAGGGACAAAGGGAGAAGAGATACACATACCTGTAGTGGTAGCGGCATCCGGTATGACGGATGTAGTCTATAATGATTTCTATGTGGAAGATGGTGCGGACGTAATTATAGTGGCCGGCTGTGCCATACACAATGATGGGTGCAATGAAGCAAGACATGACGGCATCCATTCCTTCCATGTAGGGAAAAATGCAGCAGTACGCTACGAAGAAAAACATTACGGGGAAGGAGAGGGGACAGGGGAGAAAATACTCAATCCAGCAACAAAGATTTATATGGGAGAGAATTCGGTTTTCACTCTGGACACGGCACAGATAAAGGGCGTTGATTCAACTGTCAGAGAAACATATGTGGAAGCAGGGAAAAATGCAAGGCTGTATGTGACTGAAAAGCTGATGACCCATGGGGAGCAGAGCGCCATTTCTAATATGGAAGTGCAGTTAAATGGAGATGACAGTTCCGCTCAGATCGTATCGCGTTCTGTGGCCAGAGGCAGATCCAGCCAGGTATTCCATCCGAAAGCAGTGGGGAATGCCCTTTGCCATGCCCATATACAATGTGATTCTATTATCATGGATCAGGCCAGAGTCTCCTCAATTCCTGAAATCAATGCCAACTATCTGGATGCCCAGATCATCCATGAAGCTGCGATCGGGAGAATAAACAGCGCCCAGCTTATCAAGCTGCGTACTTTCGGGCTGACAGAGTCTGAAGCGGAGGCTGTTATAATCGAAGACTTCCTGAAATAGTTCTGAACGAAAACAGGTGGTTTAGATAGAAGGGGACAGTTAAAGGGTGCTGCAGTTTAAAATGCAGCACCCTTGCCGTTATTATGGTCATATTGGTTATTCAAATTCAAAAAACTTCTTGACTGGAACATTTAATGCATCCGAGATCTGAAACAGTATCTCAAGGGAAAAAGATGTGGCAGCATCAGGAGCCTCTATATTACTTAAATGGGTACGGCTTATGTTGATGCTTTTAGCCAGCTGCTGCTGCGTATAGCCGTTCAGCTTTCTGTGATAAGCGATGAGGAGACCGATTTGGCGGTACTCTTTAATATGTTTTTGCTTAATCTGGTCTTTATCCATATTTAAGCCTCCTTTTGACAATACATATAGTGTAGTCTTGTCAAAAGAAAAACTGAACAAACTATATATTAACTTTTGCGAAGTAATAAGTTGCAAAAAGTGAGATGTAGTAGTATAATATCAGCTGAAAACCATGATAGAAGTAATAGGGGAAAACGGCAGCCTTATTCCTTTCTGCCAGAAACGAATTTTTTGAATGCAAGATAGTCCAGCACGTCGTTTTGGTGTACAGGGGACAAAGCTCGGTAATCACAGATTATACCTGCCTCAGTCTGATTGAGCGGGATAAGATGTACGTTGTTTACTTCTTCTTCATATGAGGCAGCAGCATCGAGCAGGGAAGTCAGGGATATACTGTACAGTTTTGTGAGGCGTATAAGTATATCCAGGGAAGGCATACGCTTATCGTTTTCATAATGTGAGTATGACTGACGTTGTACATTGAGATACTTGCTTACCTCTTCCTGAGTCATGTTGTTATTGTGGCGTAGTATTTTAAGACGTTCTCCTAAAGTAGATTGCATGTAATCACCCCCCTTAAACTGTACCTATTATACCAATAATTGCAAAGAATAGTCGATTCAGTTACAGAATGTATCAGAAGGGGATTATGTTACAGAAAATAGCAACAAAGTGTTGCAAAAATCAACTGTTTGATAGTAATATAGTTATATCATGATGTCATAATTTAATGTAGGAAGCAGGAGAGAGAATATGAAATTACTGGAGCTTGGAATGAAACTGGAAACTAGCAAAGTGATGGGGACAGGATTACTGTCTGGAGTCTGCTGTACGGCAGCAAGATGGCAGGCGGATCTGATTGAACGCAGACTGGAGAGAAGAGATTATTATCTTCCTGATGACTGTTTAACAGTTGAGGAAATGATGGGATATATCAATCAGCGTATGTGAAAAATGGTTTAAGAAGATAACAAAAATTAACATGAATTGCGGGCCGCAGAGGACCGGGAGTTTATTTTCCCGGTGTCTGCGGCCTGCTGTCGTTCTGACTGAGCTGACTGTTATGGTACTCGCCGGAAAAAGTGACATCTCTGCCAAACCAGAGAGGAGGCACAAAACTGTCTGCTTCTTCTTTGGCGGCAAACTCCACTTCAGCCATCTTCAGCCCGTCCAGATGGCCGTGAAAAATATCAAGCTCGATAGTATGTCCGGCATCCAGAGGAATCAGATAACGTGTCTTGCTTATCATATATCCGTCCACTTTAGAAGACAGATGTTCATAAGCTTCTTTTGTCAGAGGCAGATTATATTCTTCCCTCACCATAAGCCCCTTTGATTTATAGGTAAGTATATAGTCATCATCCTGCCGCCGTATGCGCACAACAGGCTCCGTATTAAGGTATCCCTGCTCAATGATATGAAAAGGATAATTCTCAAGATCTTCCGGCAATTCTTCAATCAGATATTTACGTTCAATTTCCATGCTAATGACCTCCTGGTTTTGATTATGATGAGAATGCGGTGATGTTTATTAGTATACCATAAAAAGATTATATTTTTACAAGATATGCGGTAAATATATTGCTGATTTCATTCTATTCCGGGAATCCAATAACGTAATGACTTCACTTATCCTCCCTCCTCATTATGGGAGCCAGCTTTGCACCAAGAACTATAGCATCAGCGTGAGGAACAGGCAGGCGGCCAGGTGGTATCGCGGTGAAGGACTATAGCGAGGACATGAAAATCTTAGGCTCCAGAGGCTGCGGTCAGTGAAAGTGAGCGCTTGCGCTCAAGGCCGGAGCTGTCTGAGGGGCGTTTGCATCGGGCAAACGGACCGAGTTTCCGGCCGCCTTTCACGGTTCGAGCAGACTTTGGAGCCTTAGATTTTCAGGACGCAGCGGTTCGGACAGAACCACGATACCACCTGGCCGCCTGCCTGTTCCTCACGCTGATTCACCATTCACAATGCAAAGCGTCCTCTCAGCCAGTAATCATCTGCAGTCCCACAATTAGAGTAGAAATCCTCCCCATCTTCTGTTAAAATAACAATTATGGAACTGTTATAGCACAAGGTATCATGCGGCGGTATATGCGCGGGCATGTGAAGATCAGGAGGTTAATGATGGGCAGAGTATATTTGTTTTTGGCAGATGGGTTTGAGGAGATTGAGGGATTGACTGTTGTGGATATTTTAAGGAGGGCAGGAATTGGGATTCAGACTGTCTCTGTTACCGGAAGCAGGAATATCTGCGGGGCGCATGAGATACATGTGGAGGCGGATGTTCTGTTTGAAGAGTGTGATTTTGGGGATGCAGACATGCTGGTCCTGCCCGGCGGAATGCCGGGCACAAGGAATCTGGGAGAACACAGAGGGCTGTGCGGGCTGCTTAGAGAGGCGGCAGGGGCAGGCAGAAAAATTGCAGCTATCTGTGCTGCACCGAGTGTTCTTGGGGACCTGGGACTGCTGGAGGGCAGAGATGCCGTATGCTATCCCGGATTTGAGGACAGGCTTAAGGGAGCCCGGGTGCTGGAAGAGGACGTGGTGGTGGATGGGAATATCACCACCAGCAGGGGGATGGGTACAGCGCTTCCCTTTGCTTTAAAGTTGGCCGAACAGCTTGTGGGAAGCCATGAGGCCGTTAAAATAGGCCAGTCAGTAATGTTTCTAAAAAGTTGATAAAGCGCTGAAAAAAGGGTGGCATTTTGGAAATGCGTATGCTATACTATTAAAATGACTGTAAGTATGGATAAGTTTAGGCAGTTTAGGCTTTAGCTGTGCCTGAAGCTTTTCATATAAGAATCAAGGAGGAAATAGGATAACATGAGTTTACAGGTAGAGAAGTTAGAGAAGAACATGGCGAAGCTGACAATTGAGACAGCCGCTGAAGATTTTAACAATGCAATCCAGAAAGTATACCAGAAGAATAAAGGCAAGATCTCTATGCCGGGATTCCGTAAAGGAAAAGCACCTCTTGCTATGATCGAAAAGATGTACGGCAAGGGAGTTTTCTATGAAGATGCGGCAAATGAGCTGATTCCTGAAGCGTATGCAAAGGAAATAGAGAACTGTGAACTGGATATCGTGTCACGTCCTAAGATTGACGTGGTTCAGATTGAAAAAGGCAAGACTTTCATCTTCACAGCAGAAGTTGCTGTTAAGCCTGTTGTCACATTAGGTGATTACATGGGTGTGGAAGTTGAAAAGACACCTGTTGAAGTGACAGATGAAGAGATCCAGAAGGAGATCGACAAAGAGAGAGAAAACAATTCCAGAATGATCGATGTAGATGACAGAGCTGTTGAAAACGGCGACATCATCAAATTAGACTTCGAAGGATTTGTTGACGGGGTTGCATTTGACGGCGGCAAGGGCGAGAATTACAGCCTGACTATCGGTTCCGGAAGCTTTATCCCGGGATTTGAAGATCAGCTTGTAGGGGCTAAGCTGGGCGAAGACATGGAAGTTAACGTGACTTTCCCAGAAGAGTACCAGGCAGCAGAGCTGGCAGGAAAAGCAGCAGTATTTAAATGCAAAGTAAATGAGATCAAAGTAAAAGAGCTTCCTGAAGCAGATGATGATTTTGCTAAAGATGTGTCTGAATTTGAGACAATGGAAGAATACAAAGAAGACATCCGCAAGAACCTGTCTGAGAAAAAGGCTGCTGAAGCTAAGACAGCTAAACAGAACAAGGTTGTTGCCAAGATCGTTGAAAATGCCGAGATGGAGATCCCGGGTGCAATGGTAGACGAGCAGGTAAGACAGATGGCAGATGATTTCGCAAGAAGGATCCAGTCACAGGGACTTACCATCGAGCAGTACTTCCAGTTCACAGGCATGACAGCAGAGAAGTTATTTGAGCAGATGAGGCCGGAAGCTGAGAAGCGTATCCAGAACAGCCTTGTATTAGAAGCTGTTGCTAAAGCTGAAAACATTGAGATCAGCGATGAAAAGATGGATGAAGAGATCGCCAAGATGGCTGAAATGTATAAGATGGAAGCTGATAAGTTAAAAGAACTTATGGGCGATGCTGAGAGAGACCAGATGAAGAATGATCTGGCTATCCAGGAAGCAGTTGCTCTTGTAACTGAGGCAGCTAAAGAGGTTTAATTGAAATTAAAGGCATTTAAGAGTTTACTGGCCGCGCAGCGGATGGTAGCTCTATGAGAGGAGAATCATCATGAGCTTAGTGCCATATGTCATTGAACAGACAAGCAGAGGCGAAAGATCCTATGATATCTATTCAAGATTATTAAGTGACAGGATCATATTCCTTGGAGAAGAGGTTAACGATGTCAGCGCCAACTTAATAGTTGCGCAGCTGCTGTTCCTGGAATCCGAGGATCCGGGAAAGGATATACATTTGTATATCAACAGTCCGGGAGGTTCTGTTTCAGCCGGATGGGCGATTTATGATACAATGCACTATATTAAATGCGATGTCTCCACAATCTGTATGGGTATGGCAGCCAGTATGGGTGCCTTCCTTCTGGCGGGCGGAGCAAAAGGAAAGCGTTTTGCGCTTCCCAATGCTGAGATTATGATCCACCAGCCTTCAGGCGGTGCAAAGGGACAGGCAACAGATATTAAAATAGTTGCAGATCAGATCCTGCAGACAAAGAAGAAACTGAATCAGGAACTGGCGGCAAACACCGGACAGCCTCTGGAAGTCATCGAAGTGGATACTGAAAGAGACCATTATATGAGTGCGGAAGAAGCAAAGGCATACGGGATTATCGATAGTGTGATTGCACACAGGTAATAAGCATAAGATAAGACTCCTGCTCAGATGGGCGGGGGTCTTAATGCAACTTAGGAAATAATGGACTGGCCGATGAGGGCCGGTTACCTTAGGAAATATATTTATGAGGTGAAGAAATGGCAGGGAAAATTGGAGAACAGAAAGTAAGATGTTCTTTTTGTAATAAATCAGAAGATCAGGTCCGCAAGCTGATTGCAGGTCCTGACGGAGTGTATATCTGCGATGAGTGTATTGAAATATGCTCTGAGATCGTGGAGGAAGAACTGGACGATGACTACGATATTGATACAGAAGGTTTTATCAATCTGATGAAGCCGGAAGAGATCAAAGGCTTTCTCGATGACTATGTCATCGGGCAGGATGATGCAAAGAAGGCATTGGCTGTGGCAGTATATAACCACTATAAGAGGGTGACTGCTGTCAGGGAGATCGGTGTGGAGCTTCAGAAGAGCAATATCCTGATGCTGGGGCCGACAGGCTCAGGTAAGACGCTTCTGGCACAGACATTGGCAAAGATGCTGAATGTGCCTTTTGCGATCGCAGACGCCACAGCTCTGACAGAGGCCGGTTACGTAGGCGAGGATGTGGAAAATATCCTGTTAAAGCTCATTCAGGCCGCTGACTATGATATTCCAAGAGCTGAGTATGGGATCATATATATAGATGAGATAGACAAGATCACAAGAAAATCTGAGAATGCGTCTATTACACGTGATGTGTCAGGCGAAGGTGTCCAGCAGGCGCTGCTGAAGATCCTGGAAGGTACGGTTGCATCTGTGCCGCCCCAGGGAGGCAGGAAACACCCGCACCAGGAACTGCTTCAGATTGATACTACAAATATTCTTTTCATCTGCGGCGGAGCATTTGAAGGCCTGGAGAAGATCATCGAGGGCCGTCTGGATAAGAAAGCCATAGGTTTTAATGCATCTGTTGCTGATAAGAAGGATAAAAATGTGGGAGAACTGTTAAAGCAGGTACTTCCCCAGGATTTTGTCAAGTTCGGTATGATCCCTGAGATCATAGGCCGTGTGCCCGTGGTGGTTTCCCTGGATTCACTGGACAGTGAAGCACTGCTGAAAATATTGAAGGAGCCGAAGAACTCTATCGTGAAGCAGTACAAGAAGCTGTTTGAGATGGACGGCGTAGTCCTGGAATTCGAGGATGAGGCTCTTATAGCCGTGGCTGAGAAATCACTGAAGAGAAAGACAGGCGCCAGAGGGCTCAGAGCTATTCTGGAAAAGTCCATGATGGATATCATGTATACGGTGCCGTCAGATGAAACTATTGAGAAATGTGTTGTGACAAAAGACACTATTGAAGGAACGGGAGAGCCGAAACTGATCCATAAAGAGCTGCTGCCCGGCCGGAGTGTCAAGAAAAAAAGGATTGAAGAAACTGCATGAGTGAAGTATTAAAAAATATACCGGCTGTTGCCCTGCGCGGGATGACTATCCTGCCGTCTATGATCGTCCATTTTGACATCAGCAGGGATAAGTCGATAAAAGCTGTAGAGGAGGCTATGCTGAGGGATCAGAAGATCTTTGTGGTGACACAGAGGGATCCCGATACTCATGAGCCGGCAATAAATGATTTATATAAGATTGGAACCCTGGCAGAGATCCGGCAGGTCATTAAACTGCCTAAAAATATTTTCCGTGTCCTTGTGGAGGGAACCGACAGGGCAGAGCTCCTGGATATGGATGAGGCTGCAGGGTATCTGGAAGCGGAGATCGCCTGTTTCCCGGCTGATGACGGAAGCCTTCCGACTGGCCCGGCCTATGAGGCGATGGTACGCAATCTGAAGGAGATCTTTCAGGCATATAGTATTGAACATGCAAAAATGAGCAAGGAGCTGGTTCATCAGCTCCTTGAGCTGGAGGAGCTGGACAAACTGATAGACCAGGTATCTATTAATATCCCCCTTCATTATGAGGAAAAGCAGAAGATTCTGGAAGCGGTGAGCTTAGGCGACCGCTACGAGCTTCTCTGTCTGATACTCAGCAATGAAGTCCAGATCATGCAGATCAAAAAAGAGCTGCAGATGAAGGTGAAGGAGAAGGTAGACAAGAGCCAGAAAGAATACCTGTTAAGAGAACAGCTCAAGGTGATCAGGGAAGAACTTGGTGAGGACACCACGATCTCCGATGCGGACCACTTTGCGGAAGAACTGAAGAAATTAAAGGCTTCCCCGGAAGTAAAGGAAAAGATAGCAAAGGAAGTAGAACGTTTTAAGAATGTAGGCAATAATTCATCGGAAAGCGCAGTGATCAGGGGATATATAGAGACTCTTCTGGAGCTTCCGTGGAATAAGGCGTCGAAGGATAACAAAGACCTGAGAAATGCCAGGGACATACTTGAGGCGGACCACTACGGACTGGAAAAGGTAAAGGAGCGCATCCTGGAATTTTTGGCTGTGCGTATCCTGACTAAAAAAGGTGACAGCCCGATCCTGTGTCTTGTAGGACCTCCCGGTACAGGTAAAACGTCCATAGCCCGCTCAGTTGCCAGAGCTCTCAATAAGAAATATGTCAGGATCAGCCTTGGCGGAGTCAGGGATGAGGCAGAGATCAGAGGCCACAGAAGGACATATGTGGGTGCTATGCCGGGCCGCATCGCAAACGGGATGAAGATGGCAGGAGTTAAAAATCCCTTGATGCTCCTTGATGAGATCGACAAGGTGAGCAGTGACTACAAGGGAGATACTTCTTCTGCGCTGCTGGAGGTACTGGATTCTGAACAGAATAATAAGTTCCGTGACCATTACGTGGAGATACCTATTGACTTGTCGGAGGTGCTCTTTATTGCAACTGCAAATGATATTCAGAGTATCCCAAGGCCGCTCCTTGACAGGATGGAAGTGATAGAGATATCCAGCTATACTGAAAATGAGAAGCTTCATATAGCTAAGGAACATCTGGTGGATAAGCAGATCGAGAGGCACGGCCTGGAAAATGCAAATTTCACTATAAGTGACGGGGCTTTGAAGAAGATCATTTCCGGCTATACGAAGGAAGCAGGAGTGAGAGGGCTGGAGAGGCGGATTGGAGATATCTGCCGCAAGGCCGCCAGGGAAATACTGGAAAATAAAAAGGCCCAGGTGAAGGTGACAGAGAACAGCCTGTCAAAATATCTGGGAAAAGAGATATACAGTGTCAATATGCTGAACAAGGCCGATGAGGTAGGTATTGTCCGGGGGCTGGCATGGACCAGCGTGGGCGGTGATACTCTGGAAATAGAAGTGAATATCATGCCCGGCAAAGGAGAGTTTCTTCTGACAGGCCAGCTCGGCGATGTGATGAAGGAGTCAGCGCAGACAGGGATCAGCTATATACGTTCTGTGAGCGGTGAATATGGCATAACAGGGCAGTTCTTTAAGGAAAATGACATCCACATACATATTCCGGAGGGAGCAGTGCCGAAGGATGGACCTTCTGCCGGAATTACGATGGCGACAGCCATGCTTTCTGCCATAACGGAGATACCGGTCAGGGCAGATATAGCTATGACGGGTGAGATCACGCTCCGTGGCAGGGTCCTCCCCATAGGCGGGCTCAAGGAGAAACTGCTGGCGGCCAAAAATGCAGGCATGAAGATCGTTCTTGTACCTGCCAGGAACAGGCCGGACGTGGAAGAGATCGCGTCAGAGATCAAGAGAGGTCTGGACATCCGTTTTGTGGAATCTATGAAGGATGTTCTGCCGGCTGCTCTTGTCAGAAAGTAAAGGTATCTGGATATGATAATAAAGAATGTAGCGCTTGAGACAGTCTGCGGCATTACAAGCGTGCTTCCCAGGAATGAAAAGATGGAAGTCGCTTTTGCAGGAAAGTCAAATGTAGGAAAATCATCACTGATCAATGCGCTTATGAACCGGAAATCGCTGGCCAGGACCAGCGCACAGCCAGGTAAGACACAGACAATAAATTTCTACAATATAAATGATGAATTGTATCTGGTGGATCTGCCGGGCTATGGATATGCAAAGGTGTCACAGGCGGCCAAGGATCAGTGGGGAAAGCTGATCGAGCGGTATCTGCACGGTTCAGAGCAGCTGAAGGCAGTATTTCTTCTGATAGATATACGCCATGAGCCTTCGGCAAATGATAAAATGATGTATGACTGGATCTTGTACAATGGATATGAGCCGATCATTATTGCCACTAAAATGGATAAGATCAAGAGAAGCCAGATCCAAAAACATATCAAGATGGTAAAAAATGGTCTTGATGTAAAGCCGGGCACTGCAGTAATTCCATTCTCAGCTGAGACTAAGCAGGGAAGGGAAGAAATATGGGAAGTGATCGAACAGAAGATCAAACCCGAATGTGCATCCGGGGTTTCAGACTCTGAGAATTAATATAAGTCAAAGTAAAGCGGTGCAGTCCGCTTTACTTTTTAAAATCATCCGACCGACCGGTCGGACGGAAATAATAGAGGAGAAGAATTATGATATCAAAATTCAGTGTAAAGCGTCCATATACGGTTGTGGTGGGTGTGGTGCTGGTGCTGATCCTTGGGATCGTGTCATTTACCAGCATGAAGACGGATCTGCTGCCGGACATGACGCTGCCCTATGCACTTGTCATGACTACCTACCCGGGCGCCAGCCCGGAAGAGGTGGAGACAGTAGTCACCAGGCCTGTGGAGCAGGCGATGGCTACGATCAGCAATATTGAAAATGTAACTTCTGTATCAAGTGAAAATATGTCCACGGTAATCCTGGAATTTGCCCAGTCTGCCAATATGGATGCTGTCACGATCGAGATGAGGGAGAGCCTGGATCAGATCAAGGGTTACTGGGACGATACTATAGGCAGTCCCATTATCATGAAACTGAATCCTGATATGATGCCTGTTATGGTGGCGGCCCTTGAAGCCGGCGATATGACTAGCGCGGAGCTGACAGATTTTGTGGAGGGGAAGATACTTCCGGAACTGGAAAGTATAGAGGGCGTAGCCTCTGTGACACCCTCAGGCAATGTGGAGGAGCAGATCCGGGTAGTGATACGTCAGGAGAAGATTGATGAAGTAAACCGCCAGATCACAGAATCTCTGGACAGGAAATTTGCTGACGCCGAGGAAGAGATGAGTGAGGCGAGAAAAGGGCTCGAAGAGGGAAAAGAACAGCTTGAGGAGGGAGAAAATGCGCTTGTATCAGGTACCTCCAGCGCCCAGGGACAGATCAGTACCGGCCAGGCTGAGCTTATTAAGAATGAAGTACAGATAGATTCCAGCCTGCAGACAATAGCAGAAAAGCTTCAGGAGCTGGAGACATCTGAACGGCTTCTGACAAGCCAGGAAAGTGTACTGGATGAAGGACAAAAGCAGCTGGATGCACTTCCGGGCCAGCTGGAGGAGCTGAACGCACAGGAGGCCCAGCTAAATGCAGCCATAGAGATGCTGGAGCAGGCGCCGGGCCAGTTGAGTGCCCTGCGTCAGGCCAGGGATGCGGCACAGAGCACACTTGATGCACTTGGAGCGGGCAGCCAGCCCCAGCCTCCGGAGACTGGCAGCTCTGATGCGGAGACGGGGGCGCCGGAGACAGGAAGCCCTGATGCGGGGACAGGAGCGCCGGAGACAGGCAGTACTGATGCGGGGGCAGCCACAGAAGCCACGCTTCAGCCTGACAGCACAGAAGCCCTGCCCCAGCCCAGCAGTATAGAGGTACCGCCTCAGCCTGACAGTACAGAGGCAGCACCGGAGATCCAGCAGCCTTTGACAGAAGGAACTCCGGAAGCCCAGACTTCATCTGCGGCGGATATGTCAATGACATCGGGCTATAGTGGCGGCCAGTCTGTATTTGTGAATGCTTCAGCCCAGGGAGCAGACGCTCCGGGGGGATTTTCTGCAGCCAGTGCGGCGGCCATGACAGAGAGTCCGGCGGAAGGAAGCACAGAGGGAAACACAGAAGGTAATACAGAGAAGAGTACGGAGGGCACACAGCAGATGCCTGCGGTACCGGAAATGCCGGATATCAACCCGGGACAGACTGCCGATATCGCCCAGCTGCAGGCCCAGATCGCCCAGGCAGATGCGGGGATAGCAGCTATACAGGCCGGCCTTTTGGAGTTTGGGATCGATGAAAGCCAGATAGCGGATAAGAAAGCAGAGCTGGAAGCGGCCAGGACTGAGCTTACAAAGGGGAAAGAAAAGCTTGCGGAGGCCGTGGAGAAGATTCCGGAGCAGCAGGCTGAGATCGATAAGGGCAGAGAGCAGATCGCAGCGGGAAAGGCCCAACTGGAAGCAGGAAGGCAGCAGTTAAATACAGCCAAGGCGCAGCTGGAGGGCGCAAAATCCCAGATAGCATCAGGGAAATCAACTGTGTCCCAGGCAGTGGCAGAGCTGAATAAGCAGCAGGTGTCGGCGTCTATCCAGATGGCAACTACAAAAGTCAAGCTGGAGACAGGTGAAAAAGAACTGGACGCAGCAGAGGAACAGCTGAAAAGCCAGAAGGAGACAGCATATGACAGCGCCGACCTGACAGATATCGTCACGGCGGATATGGTAAAAGGGATCCTTGCGGCCCAGAACTTCAGCATGCCCGCAGGCTATGTGACAGAAGAGGGCATCGATTATCTGGTGCGTGTGGGAGACAAGCTGGCAGATGCAGAGGAGCTTAAGAATCTGGAGCTTCTGGACATGCATATGGACGGGGTTAACCCTGTGAGGCTGGAGGATGTGGCAGATGTAACTGTGACAGATAACAGCGGCGAGGTTTATGCCAAGATAAATGGAAATGCAGGCATACTCTTTACTATGCAGAAGCAGTCAGGATATTCCACTGGCGATGTATCTAAGAGGATCAAGGCCAGATTCCAGGAAATTATGGAGGAGCAGGATAACACACATATTATCACCCTGATGGACCAGGGAGTCTATATCGATATGGTGGTGAGCTCCGTGCTCCAGAATATGCTTTTTGGTGCGGCGCTGGCAGTTATAGTCCTGCTGCTGTTCCTGAAGAGCATCAGGCCCACGATAGTAATCGCCTTCTCCATTCCGATCAGTATCATGACGGCGCTTGTGCTCATGTATTTCAGCGGGATCAGCCTGAACATTATCTCTCTGTCAGGGCTGGCTCTTGGAATAGGAATGCTGGTAGATAACTCAATCGTAGTAATTGAAAATATATTCAGGCTCAGGAACCAGGGAATGTCGGCCAGGAAGGCGGCGGTAGAAGGGGCCAGGCAGGTGTCAGGAGCCATAGCTGCCTCCACGCTGACTACGATCTGCGTATTTGCGCCTATCATATTCACGGAAGGGATCACAAGACAGCTGTTTGTAGATATGGGTCTTACAATCGCCTACTCACTGCTGGCCAGCCTTCTGATCGCGCTGACGCTTGTCCCTATGATGGGTGCGGGACTCCTGAAAAAGACAGCTGAAAAGAAGAGCAGATTTTTTGAAAAGCTGCAGAATGGCTGCGGACATCTCATTACCCTGGCTCTCAGATTTAAAGCTGTTGTCCTTCTGGCGGCAGTGGCGCTGCTTGTAGTGAGCGGTGTGCTGGCTGTCTCAAGAGGAACAGCCTTCATGCCGGAAATGGAGAGTACGCAGGTATCTGTGGGAATAGAGCTGGGCAAAGAAGCTACACTTGAGGATACAGGGAAAATGGCTGATCAGGTCATGGAGCGTATTCTCACCATTGAAGATGTGACAGATATCGGCGTCATGGCAGGCGGCAGCGGAGGCAGCATGATGGGCGGCAGCTCCAGCGATAATGAAGCCACCATGTATGTGCTGCTCAAAGAAGATAAAAAACTCACTAATGATGAGATCACAGAGGCGATTCTGGAGAAGACAGAGGACCTGGCATGTACGGTAAATGTCCAGACTTCAAATATGGATATGTCTGCCCTGGGCGGCTCCGGGATCTCAGTTAAGATCAAAGGACGTGAGCTTGACAAGCTTCAGGAAATAGCAGCTGATGTGGCAGCTATTGTAGGAAATACAGAAGGCGTGGCAAATGTCTCAGATGGTGTGGAAGAAAAAGAGATGGAGCTGAGGCTTAAGGTTGATAAGGATAAAGCTATGAAATATCAGCTGACGACAGCCCAGGTTTACCAGCTCCTTCAGGGCAAGCTTGCTGATGCAAGATCAGCCACCACTCTGGCGGCGGATGCTAAAGATTACTCTGTCATGGTTGTAAACGGAACTGATAAGGAGCTCACAAGAGAAGACATTAAAAAATTAACTATTACAGGGAAAGATGCCGGGGGCAAAGAAAAAGACGTGCCGCTTAGTGAGATCGTCACATTTGAGGATAAGGAAGGGCTTACGTCAATACGCAGGGAGGCCCAGACACGTTATCTGACAGTGACAGGCGAGATCGACAAAGACCACAACATAGGGCTTGTTTCAGCTGAGATTGAAAAAGAGCTGAAGAATTATGATGTCCCCAAGGGATATTCCGTAGAGATGGCGGGAGAGGATGAGACAATAAATGAGGCTATGGGCGAAGTATTCAAGATGCTCGGCCTGGCGGTTGTGTTCATGTATCTGATCATGGTTGCCCAGTTCCAGTCACTGCTGTCACCTTTTATCATCATGTTCACCATACCGCTGGCATTCACGGGTGGACTTTTCGGCCTTTATATTACGGGCAGCCCTGTGAGCGTCATCGCCATGATCGGATTTGTCATGCTCTCAGGTATTATTGTAAATAACGGTATCGTGCTGGTAGACTATACGAACCAGCTGCGCCGTGAAGGGATGGAAAAGAGGGCGGCGCTTGCGGAAGCGGGCAGGACAAGGCTGCGCCCCATCATTATGACAGCTATGACTACAGTGCTGGGACTTTCAACTATGGCTGCCGGAATGGGAATGGGGGCAGATATGATGCAGCCTATGGCGATCGTAACTATAGGCGGCTTGATTTACGGAACGCTTCTGACTCTTTTTGTTGTGCCGTGTATTTATGATATATTCAACAGGAAAAAGGATATGACAGAGGAGGAGATCTGATATGCTGGAAAAAGAACTGCAGGATTTTTTTAACCTCTCATCTCCTAAGGTCATCTCCATGTATGATGCTGTAGGTGAGCTGATCAGCCAGGGAATGGACCTGAATGATATCACCGTCCTGGATATCACGAAAAAAGCAGGTATCGGAAAGGGAACGGCGTATGATTATTTCAGCAGCAAGGAAGAAATAATCGCAAAAGCCCTTCTCTATCACATACAGAGAGAGATACAGGTTCTGGTGCATGGCATAGGGGAAAAGGACAATCTCCATGATAAAATATATACACTGCTTAACAATATTGAGGCCAATTACGGCAGCAGAAGCAACTGGATGCAGTATCTGTGCTTCCACATGCAGGCTATAGTCATGAGACAGGAGCTCATGGAGAAGTTTGTAAAATGTAATGTATACCAGGACGAGGTAGAGAAATTCATAAGAGAATTCCGGGACCAGGCTGTCAAGGAAGGAGCATCATCATGTGAACTGCCTCTTCACTGTACAGCAAATGCCCTCTTCTCCCAGGTGCTGGCTTTCTGGTACTACCTGGACAACGGGCTGGGGGCGGAGGAGCTCTCCATGGAGGAAGAGAAAGCATTTATTTACAGGAACATCCTGAAGATCATCGGAGGATGACAGCTTACAGTTAAATACAGAGCGGGGCGCCGCACCATCATGATAATAAATGATGGTGCGGCGTTTTTTAATTAGTTACCAAGTTTGAACAAATATTAACAGAAACGGCTATTCCTAAGGTGAAGGCAGGAGTTTATAATAGTGTTAAGCTATAAGAGCAAAAGGAGGAGAAGGAATGAAATACGGACATTTTGACAACGACAGAAGGGAATATGTCATTGACAGAGTAGATCTGCCGGTATCCTGGACGAATTATATCGGAGTGGAAAATATGTGTGCCGTAGTGAACCATACAGCAGGGGGCTATATGTTTTACAAGACGCCTCAGTACCACAGGGTAACCAGGTTCCGTGCAAATTCAGTGCCTATGGACAGGCCGGGGCATTATGTGTATCTGAGGGACGACAAGAGCGGGGATTATTGGAGCATTTCCTGGCAGCCGGTGGGAAAGCCCCTGGACAAGGCCAGATATTCATGCCGCCACGGCATGTCATATACAGTTTATGAGTGTGAGTATGATAAGATTCAGGCATCCCAGACACTGCTGGTGCCTATTGGGGAAAATGCGGAGCTTTGGGACGTGAGGATAAAAAATACAGATGATAAGGAGAGGACGATAAGCGCATTCTCCTATTGTGAATTCTCATTCCATCATATTGAGATGGATAACCAGAACTTCCAGATGAGCATGTATGCTGCAGGCTCCTCCTATGAAAACGGCGTGATCGAACATGACCTGTTCTATGAAGAGTTCGGGTTCCAGTATTTTACAGCCAGCTTCGAACCTGACAGCTTTGAATGTCTCAGGGACAGATTTATCGGCCCATACAGGACAGAGGATAATCCCATCGCTGTAGAGCAGGGAAGCTGCAAAGGCGGATCTGAGAAGGGAAATAACCACTGCGGAGCCCTTCAGAAGCAGTTTGTGCTTAAACCTCAGGAGGAAGTCAGGTTTGTCTTTATCCTGGGAGAGGGAAGACGGGAAGAGGGAATAAAAGCGCGGGAGAAGTACAGCGATATGGCCCGTGTGGATGCCGCATATGAGGAATTGAGAAAATTCTGGGACAGGAAGTTTGAAAAGCTGCAGATCGAGACTCCTAATGAGGGGATGAATACACTGATCAATACATGGACCTTGTACCAGGCAGAGATTAATGTCATGTTCTCCAGGTTCGCATCCTTTATAGAGGTGGGAGGACGTACAGGACTGGGCTACAGGGATACAGCCCAGGATGCTATGACCATCCCCCATTCAAATCCTGAAAAATGCAGACAGAGGATCGTAGAGCTGCTCCGGGGGCTTGTATCTGAGGGCTACGGGCTGCATCTCTTCCAGCCTGAGTGGTTTGATCCGGACACTGAGGTAAAGCCGTTCAAATCCCCCACTGTAGTGCCCACGCCAAGCAGGGCGGACGTAGTGCACGGGCTGGATGATGCCTGCTCCGACGATGCCCTGTGGCTGGTGAGCGCCATCACGGAATATGTAAAAGAGACAGGGGATTTCTCTTTCCTGGATGAGGTATACGGATATGCTGATAAGGGAGAGGGAACTGTGTATGAGCATATGAAGAAAATCCTTGACTTCTCTGCCCGCCAGGTAGGAGAGGACGGCATATGCAAGGGACTTCGCGCAGACTGGAATGACTGCCTGAACCTGGGCGGGGGAGAGAGCGCAATGGTGTCCTTCCTTCACTACTGGGCAATTGTGAACTTCCTGGAGCTGGCCAGATACAGGGGCTGCCGGGAGGACATTGAGAAATATGAAGCCATGGCTGCCGGAGTGAAAGAAGTCTGTGACACAAAGCTGTGGGATGAAGAATGGTTTATCCGCGGGGTAACAAAAAATGGAAAGCGGATAGGGACCATGGCGGATGAGGAAGGAAAGATCCATCTGGAGTCTAATGCCTGGGCAGTCCTGTCAGGGGCAGCTTCACCTGAAAAGGGAAGGAAGGCAATGGACAGCGTGGATAAATATCTGTACTCACCGTATGGGATAATGCTCAACGGCCCGGCCTACACAAAGCCGGATGATGATATAGGATTTGTTACAAGAGTATACCCGGGGCTGAAGGAAAATGCATCTATATTCAGCCATCCGAACCCATGGGCGTGGGCTGCGGAGTGCCGCCTGGGCAGGGGAGACAGGGCCATGAAATTTTACGATGCACTAAGCCCGTATAATCAAAATGACATGATCGAGATAAGAGAGTCAGAGCCCTATTCCTACTGCCAGTTCATCGTGGGCAAGGATCACACGGCATTTGGCAGGGCAAGGCATCCGTTTATGACAGGCACGGGAGGCTGGGCTTACTTCTCGGCTACCAGATATATCCTCGGTGTGCGGCCCCAGATCGACAGTCTTGAGATCGATCCGTGTATTCCTGGAGAATGGGACGGCTTCAGGATGCAGAGGGTATGGAGAGGGGCGCTCTACGAGATCCAGGTGGAGAATCCTGACCATGTGATGAAGGGTGTCAAAGAGTATTATCTGGACGGACAGAAAACAGACAGGATACCTGCCTGTGAAGCGGGAACGAAGCATCAGGTCCGTATAATAATGGGATAAAGGAGCGAATAAAATGATTAAGTTTGGTACGGGCGGCTGGAGGGCCGTCATCGGAGATGAGTTTACAAGAGAGAATATCCAGAAGCTGTCAAAGGCTCTGGCTGTGAAAATGAAGAATGAGGACGTGGACCACAAGGGTATCTGTATCGGATATGACAGACGCTTTCTTTCAAAAGAAGCAGTTATGTGGGCATGTGAAGTATTTGCAGCTGAGAATATTACCTGCTGGTTCGTGAACCGTTCATCTCCCACACCTCTCATCATGTATTATGTGATGGCTCATGAGCTGCCTTACGGCATGATGGTGACAGCCAGCCATAATCCGGCTATTTACAACGGTATCAAGGTCTTTACCCGGGGCGGCAGAGATGCCAACGAAGAGCAGACAAAGGAGATCGAACAGTATATAGCTGAGGTAGAGCAGAGTGTGGCAGAGGGCGGGAAAATTGAGATCATGCCATATGAAAGAGCTGTTGCCGAAAAGCTTGTCATTGAGTTCAATCCTCTGAATGAGTATATCGATAATATTATTCAGGCTGTGAATATGGATGTGATCAGGGAAAAAGGCCTCAGGATCGCCCTTGATCCCATGTACGGCGTCAGCCAGACTTCTCTGAAGACCATCCTCTCCATAGCCAGGTGTGAGGTGGAGACTATCCACGAGAGACATGACACACTGTTTGGCGGAAAGCTTCCGGCTCCCAATGCCCAGACACTCCGCTCACTGCAGAATTATGTGCTGGACCGGGGCTGTGACATTGGCATAGCCACAGACGGTGATGCGGACAGGATCGGAGTCATTGATGATAAGGGAAGATTCCTTCATCCAAATGACATCCTGGTGCTGCTGTATTATTATCTTGTTAAATATAAAGGCTGGAGAGGGCCGTGTGTCCGCAACGTAGCCACGACACATATGCTGGATAAGGTTGCTGAGAGCTTTGGGGAGCAATGCTATGAGGTCCCGGTTGGATTTAAATATATCTCCTCCAAGATGCAGGAGACAAATGCCGTGATAGGCGGAGAATCTTCAGGAGGACTGACTGTCCGCGGGCACATCCACGGCAAAGACGGCATCTATGCGGCTGCTCTTTTGATCGAGATGATAGCAGTGACCGGCAAGAAGCTGTCCCAGATAGCTGAGGACATCGAGAAAGAATACGGCGCTATCTTCATGGAAGAGAGAGATTATAAATTTACTGAGGAGAGGAAGAAAGAGATCCATAAGACACTGATGGAAGATAAGCTTCTGCCTCAGATGGATTTTACCATTGAAAAGGTCTCATATCTGGATGGGTGTAAAGTATACTTCAATAACAGCGGATGGATCATTGCAAGATTCTCAGGAACGGAACCGCTGCTGCGTATCTTCTGTGAGATGCCGGATAAAAAGGACGCAGCCAGGCTGTGTGAGATATTTGAAGAGTTTTTAAGTCTTTGATCTTCATAAAAAATAGGTGATTTAAGGAGAAGTGACGGTCTATCTGTCTGATAAAAGTCAGATCATAGATTACAGGCACTTCTCCTTTTTGGTATAAGAAAATATTGCTATGCCCATTCAGGGGATTCTATGCTAGAATGGATTCAGCCGTATATATAGTATATAAGAAATATAAGGAATGTATAAGGGAAAGAGCGGTGCGGGAGGATTTCATATGAGAAGAAGAGAAAACAGAAAGATGTACTCCATCAGAGGGAGGATGATAGGCATTGTACTGATGTGCTGGCTCCTGCCATTTGTATTGGTGATCGGGGGGATGGGATATTATATCCTGAGCAACAGGTCGGATAATAAGGCGCAGAGCCTGGAGGCCCAGCTGGCCTTTAACGACCAGATATGTGTGGAGAGGCTGAACAATGCGGTAAAGGATTCTAAAAAAGCTTCTTATGACAAAGAGATAGAAAATGCCTTTAAATACAGGGATACTGTCTATAAAGGGGAAGGAGACTGGGAGAGCAGCAGGTGGACAGGAATCATGCAGGTGACGAGGGAATATATATCTGCTCAGTACCAGTCAAATATCTGTTTTATGGATACTGTTTTCTGGTATTATGACAATCCTGAAAAACATAATACAAGTATTTTTAATCTCCGGGCAGGAGGGGGCTACTCTCAGATCGACAGCTATTGGAAAAATGACCATGAAGAGATTTATGAAACTGCCAGGGAGCTGGATACAGCCGTGGCTTTTAAATATGTAAACGGCCGGCTGTATCTTGTGAGGAATCTGATAGATTCCAGATTTGAGCCTATCGGAGCCCTGGTAATGAGGATCAATATGTCTTACTGCTTCAGTACTCTGACAAGCTTCCCCTTAGGGTCAGCGCTCACCATTATGCTTCAGGATGAAATGATCACTCTCCAGGGGAGGGAATTAGATGAAGAAGAGCAGGGGTACCTCTCTGACAAAAAGTCAGGCTACGAGTGGAGCGGTGAAGGCCTTTATGTCTACCACTCTATGCGGGGAAGTGATTACAGGCTTTCCACAGTGATGCTGGCTGACAAGTCCACAGCCCTGTCCTCATTTTTCGGTTACCAGTACGTGCTTCTGGGGATGCTGTTATTCCTTATTCCCCTCATGCTGCTGCTTATGCGGCTGCTGAACACCCAGATCGCAGTGCCTATCCAGGGACTGGTGAGGGCAGGTGACCAGATAAAGGCCGGGAATCTGGGGTACCAGCTGGAAGACGAGCCTGGTTCCACAGAATTCATATCACTTACAGAATCCTTCAACCAGATGTCAAGTACCCTGAAGTATCAGTTTGATCATATATATGAAGAAGAGCTGGCGCTGCGCGATGCTAAGATCATGGCACTGCAGTCCCACATTAATCCTCATTTCATGAATAATACGCTGGAGATCATCAATTGGGAGGCAAGGCTGGAAGGAAATATCAAGGTATCAAAGATGATAGAATCACTCTCCACCCTTATGGATGCGGCCATGGACAGGCATAAAAGGCCCGAGGTGCTGCTTTCAGAGGAGATGATATATGTGGATGCGTACCTGTACATTACAAAAGAGAGGCTGGGCAAGAGGCTGACGATTGAGAAAGAGCTGGATGAGGATATGATGGAATGCTATGTACCCAGGCTTATTCTCCAGCCTGTAATAGAAAATGCCATAGAGCACGGAATCGTGCCAAATGGTTCAGGAATTGTCAGGATCACAGGAGAGATGGAGGAAAATTACCTCTACCTGTATATTGAGAACAGCGGGACACTGATAAAAGAAAATGAGGAGAAGATAGAGCGGCTGCTGGATCCTGATTATGACACCAGTAAGGAGTCATCAGGCAACCTGGGAATCGCAAATGTGAATCAGAGACTGCGCATCCTGTATGGCCCCGACTGCGGCCTGACCATCAGATCTGCCGGGGAAAACCGGATCAGGGCAAGACTTGTTATTAAGAGGGGGCAAAAAGAACAATAAAATACAACAAATGGCAGAACGGGTTATTCAAAATTGCCTGCGGATGCGCGATAATATAATCACAAGGTATACAAAATATATAAAAAATCCGGGAGGTAATGAAATGAAGAAAAAAGTAGTCAGTGCATTATTAAGCACAGTAATGGCAGCAACAATGATCGCTGGGTCTGCATCAGCAGGAATGGGAACAGTTGAGGCAGCAGGGACAGAGGAATTTGATACATCAATGCTTACAAAAGCTGAGAATCCTGTAGAGCTGAATGTAACAACAACATTCGCAGGCGAAGACGGAAACGTTAAGAATTTCCAGGATGCAGTTAAAGCTTATGAAGAGGCTACAGGCAATACGATCAACGATATGTCCGGTACAGCTAATGAGGCTTTCAAAGCACGTGTGTCAGCTGACTTCCAGACAGGATCTGAATCAGATGTACTTTTCTACTTCAATGGGGTGGATTCAAATGAGTTTGTTGAGGCAGGCAAGGTAATGTCAATTGACGAGATCCGTGAGAAATATCCGGAATATGCGTCAAATATGGATGACGGACGTATGGGTGCATCACCGGTTGACGGCAAGAACTACTCTGTTCCTGTAAACGGATACTGGGAAGCATTGTTTGTAAATACAACAGTACTTGCAGACTGCGGAATAGATGTTCCGGGACCGGATTATACATGGGAGCAGTTCCTGGCAGACTGTGAGACAATCAAGGAAAAAGGATACTCACCTATAGCAGCAGCTCTTGGCAGCGTACCTCATTACTGGTGGGAGTATTCAATTTTCAACAATGACACACCTGAAACGCATCTGAATGTACCAGAGACAGTGGATGATGAGGCAGGAAAAGCATGGGTAGCCGGACTCAATGATATAAAGGATCTCTATGATAAAGGATATTTCCCTGAAAATACACTCTCAGCATTGGATGAAGAGACAATCCAGCTGTTTATGGAAGATAAGGCAGCATTCCTTGTTGACGGTTCCTGGAGAGTAAACGGCCTTGCAACTAACTGCCAGTCAGATCCGGAAGATCCGTCCACACTGGATACAGAGAGACTTGATAAATTTGCAGTAACATATTTCCCGGCAAAAGACGGTAGAAAAGCAACAGATGTGCTGGGCGGCCTTTCAGAAGGATATTTTATCTCCAGAAATGCATGGGAAGATGAAGAAAAACAGGCAGCGGTTGTAGAATTTGTTAACTATATGACAAGTGACGCTATGGTAGCCAGATTTGCACAGCATACAGCATCTGCATTAAAAGCTGCTCCTGATGTTGACAAATCACAGTTCAATTCACTGCAGTTAAAGTCTATGGAAATGATGGCAGGCGTAACATCCTTTACAGCAGTTGTACAGGATCTTGTTCCACAGGACTGCAGGACTCCGATGTTTGACACAGGAATGCCGGCTATCGTTTCAGGTGATGTGACACCGGAAGATGCAGTACAGCAGAGTCTTGACCTGATGGCTGAAAAGGCTGCTCAGTAAACTACAGCTCAGTATAATTATTTTAATCAGAGAAAAAAGGCCGGAGGCAAAATCTTGAGTCTCCGGCCTTAATATGAAGAGGGTGGAACAATGGGTGCAAATATTTATAAAAATAAAAAGCCGCTGTGGATTTTTCTCTTTCCGGCATTTCTGTTTATGGCAGTATATCTGTATTATCCGTTTCTGATGAATATATATAACAGTTTCCAGTCCATAACCGGCCTGGCACATGCAAGTAAAGGGCTGAATTCTCCGTGGTATTCCAATTACGTTAAGCTTTTCCAGGATAAAGCCATGAGGACGGCGATCGTCAACACACTTATTATGATGGTTGTGACAATCGTAGGCCAGGTGGGTGTCGCCATCATTCTGGCACTGCTTGTAGACAATATAAAAAGAGGAGCTAAATTCTTCCGTACAGTTTATTTCTTCCCTATCGTTATCTCAGCTACGGCTTTAGGACTCTTATTTAACCTGATCTTCTTATACAACAAAGGTATGGTCAACCAGTTTGCAGAGCTTTTCGGGGCTACAAAGCTGATTGACTGGAAAGATAAATCTTATGCATTATTTACAATGATGCTTCCGGTAATGTGGCAGTACGTAGGGTTCTACTTTGTCATATTAATCACAGGTTTGAACAATATCTCAGAGGAACTTTATGAAGCATCATCTATAGACGGTGCATCGAAATTCCAAAGAGTTAGATATATTACGCTTCCTCTTTTGCACAATGTGATCTGTACCTGCTTGGTTCTGGCTGTCACAGGAGCGCTGAAAGTATTTGACTTGCCATGGATCATGTTCAGGTCAGGAATGCCAAACGGGGCTACGTGGCTGACAGGCACATATATGTACCATCAGACTATGATCACAGGGGATATTGACTATGCTTCTACCATTGCCATCGTCATCGTTATACTGGGAGTCATAGTGTCCAAGATAGTAAATACAATATTTAAAGAGAAAGATTATTAAGGGGGAGAGGAAAATGAAAAAGAAAAAACATATATCCCTGTCAACAGGCGTGATCTATGTGATCCTTTCCGCCTGGGCACTTACAACGATTTATCCGATCTTCTGGATAATTCTGAATTCCTTCAAAAACAGGAATGAAATTGTATCCAATTCCTTTGCGATTCCCACAGGGGACCTGTTTACACTGTCAAATTACAAACAGGCATTTGAAAGGATAGGCATCCTGGGAGCCTACAGGAACAGTATTGTAATCTCAGGTATTGTAGCCGTGGCGGTTGTCCTGTTTGCAGGCATGGCATCCTTTGCACTGGTCAGATATCATTTTAAGCTGAAAAACGTAATGATGACTGCTGTTTTGGCAGGGATGATGTTCCCGGTTTTTGCAACTATAATTCCCGTATTTGCCATGGAGGCTTCCTGGGGTATCGTAAATACCTCCAGCCTGTGGCTCTCGCTTGTTTCTGTCATACTGCCGCTGATCGCGGGCAACCTTTCATTCGCCATCGTTATCCTTACAGGATATATGAAGGGCCTGCCCATAGAATTGGAAGAGGCGGCGTTTATGGAAGGCTGCGGACCGTTCAGGATATTCTTCCAGGTTATAGTTCCGCTGACAAAGCCGTCATTTGCAACAGTTATGATCTTCTCATTCCTGTGGAGCTACAATGACCTGTTTACACAGAGCTTTTTCTTAAGGACACCGAAACAGTATTCGATCACAGCCCTTCTGAATATGATCACGGCCCAGCAGGGAACGAATTACGGGCTTATGGCAGCTACAGTGACACTGATCGTAGTTCCTGTCATCATTGTATATATCTTCCTTCAGAAATATATCATCAAAGGGATGACAGCAGGCGCTGTTAAAGGCTGACAAAAGGCATTTGCCTGTGTTATAATGATTTAGACGTGACAGGGGTGTTGCATAAATGCAATGCCCCGTCCGGTTGTTCAAAAACATATGCGCTGTAATCAAAAATATGTGCACAGTAATTCTGAATAGCTGCCGGTCTGTATACTGAACCCGGGATTTGGGTTTAAATGTGGGAGGTACGTATGTACAAGGTTATGATAATTGATGATGAGCCAATTATAGTGGAGGGGATATCCAAGGTAGTGCCCTGGGAGAAATACGGGTGCACTGTTGTGGATACAGCCAGCGACGGGAATGAGGGACTGGAGAAGATCCGTGTCAATAAACCGGATATTATCTTTTCAGATATAGCTATGCCGGGACGGGACGGGCTGAAGATGATAGCTGCACTGAAGGTGGAGTTCCCGGATATGATGATCTGTATCCTCACAGGCTACAGAGATTTTGACTATGCCCAGACAGCCATACGCCTTGGGGTCACCAGATTCCTCTTAAAGCCGTCCAACATGAGCGAGATAGAAGAAGCAGTGGAGACTATGGTCGCAAAGCTTAAGAAGCAGCGGGGGGATGCACCGGAGGAGGAGCATGAAGAAGAAGGAAAAGCAGGGAGCTTTATTGTCAAGAATGCACTCCAGTATATGGAGGAAAATTATAAAAATAAGATAACCCTCAATGACGTGGCTGAAAATACATATGTAAGCCAGTGGCATCTGAGCAAACTTTTAAACAAGCATACAGGAAAAAGTTTTTCTGACCTTCTCAACCAGATCAGGATCAGCCAGGCCAAGCTCCTGCTTATGGACCCTTCCCTGAGGGTAAGTGATGTGGCGGAAATGGTGGGTTTCCTGGATGTGGCACATTTCTCCAGGGTATTTAAAAAGCAGGCAGGGATGTCAGCTAATGAATTCAGGAACAAACAGTAACACATGTAGTTATCATTTGCAATGTAATGTCCAGAATGCTCTTTGCAATATACAAGTTATCTGCTATAATGGATTTGTTATAACCATTATCGGAAAAGGGGCAAGGAGGAAAAATTTATGGGCATAGTTATTAGTGATGAATTGGACCCGTTGTTCGAGACGGGTGTGCTTCTTTATTGCAGCAGCAAAAAATTTAATGCAAAAGACAGGATTATCGCTGAGCTGAACGGTTTAGGGATAAATGGTGAAGCATTTTATCAGAAGCATTTCAGCATTATTAAGAGATACCTCCGGTATTTTAAAAAAAATATGGTAGTAATAGAAGGAAAAGAGTTCTTCTTTAATGCGCAGGAGGACTTTTTTGCGTTGGCACTTAAGATTTTGGTAGAAAACAGGGAATGGATAGATGACTTTGGAGGGGTCTCTGATCTCGAAGTCAGAAGCCTGATTGCCTTTATGCTGGAAAACAGGCAGAGCACAAGGCTGCCGGATAAGGAAAAGATGCCGGTATTGGAGGGCAGCAGTGAAATAATAGATTTTCTGCAGAAGCAGGATATTACGGAAGAGATGAAATGGCATTTTATGGAGTTTATGAGCAGGCCCAAGTACTGGCTGGAAGTGTTGTTTGAGTGTATCAGCGCCAACATACCTGCTTATGAGCAGGCGGTATATGTTGTCAGGAGGCCGTATGCGGAGGTGCTGAAACGCTATCGTGATTATACAGAGGCACATGCAGAGGATATGCAGAAGAGATATGGTCCGGACAGAGTAGTGCATCCCACGCTGATCGCTCCTGTGCAGCAGCTGGATACATTCACACGGGGGTACCATGGAATGCTGAATGAATTTATCAGCAGGAAGGACAGGAATCCTGATGCAATAAAGGATTCTCTTGTTATGAAAATGAAGGCCCTGGGCGACAGGAGCAAATTAGAGATACTGTGTACCCTGAAGGAACAGCCGAAATATAATCTGGAGCTGGCGGACAGTCTTAAACTATCTACATCCACAGTGTCACATCACATGAGTGTGCTGTTTAACTGCGGTCTTGTTTCTGTGCAGAAGAAAAATGCAAAGGTCTATTATTGCGTGGAGACGGAGGCAATTGAAGAGATGGCGGCAGATCTGCAGAATCTGTTGGGGTGAAGCAGACAAATGCCGGGCGATTGAAATAATTGAGACAGGATATATTCCTGTCTTTTTTTGCGCATTTAGCACATAAACATCTTGCGGAACTGTAACCTTTTTCTATGCATATATATATTTTCAGCTTGCATATATGTGTAAGAAAGAATACAATTAATGTAACTGTGAAGTTACAGAACAGTTGCCAATATAGAAAAAATCATTGTGACAGTGAAGATAATGAAGGGTTGCAGTGGTATCAATCAAGGAGGTAAATTTATGGAGTACAGAAGATTTGGGAAAACAGGACTTGAAGTGTCTGCTCTGGGATTTGGCTGCATGCGTTTTCCAACAGTAAAGGATGAAAACGGCAAGGACCATATTGATGAAGAGCTGGCGGTAAGCATGGTGCGCCGTGCCATCGATGAGGGGGTTAATTATATTGACACTGCTTATCCGTATCATGACGGAATGAGTGAGATCGTGGTAGGCAGGGCGCTGCAGGACGGTTACAGGGAAAAAGTATATCTGGCCACAAAAGCGCCTGTCTGGATGTATAAAAGTGAAGAAGATTTTGACAGGACACTGGACGAGCAGCTGAAGAAGCTGGACACAGAGTACATAGATTTTTATCTGCTCCATGCGTTGAATAATGAGCGTTGGGAAGACACTGTCCTGAAGTATAATCTGCTGGACAAGGCTGTAAAGGCAAAGGAAGAAGGGAAGATCCGCCACATAGGATTTTCGTTCCACGATGAGATGGATATATTCATGAAAATCCTGGACGGATTTGACGGATGGGATTTCTGTCAGATACAGATGAACTATATTGATGTGGATCACCAGGCAACCATAAAAGGTCTGGAGGAAGCAGGAAAGCGCGGACTCGGACTTGTTATTATGGAGCCGCTTCTCGGCGGAAAACTGGCAAATCCCACAGATAATGTGAGAAAGATGCTTGGAAAAGAGAAGGAGCCGGCAGAATGGGCTCTGGACTTCCTGTGGAACAGGCCGGAGGTCAGCCTTCTGCTCAGCGGTATGAGCAATATGCAGCAGACAGAAGATAATTTGGTCTATGCATCCCGTTCATCGGTGGGCATGCTTACGGAAAAAGACCTGGATATGCTGGCTGAGGCTAAGAAGGTCTACGACACCATGGCTCTTGTATCCTGTACAAAATGTGAATATTGTATGCCGTGTCCGGCAGGAATCAATATTCCAAAGACGTTTGAGGCATATAACCAGACTGCATCTAAGGGGGTGGAAGAGGCCAAAAAGCTCTATGAGACTCTGGAAATAAAAGCCGATGCGTGCAGGAAATGCAGGAAATGTGAGAAGGTCTGTCCGCAGAGTATCAAGATCAGCGAGAATATGGTGAAAATAGCTGAGATATTCAAAGCAGATTAAGACGGAATATTAACAAAATAAACAGATATAAAAGGGGCAGTCGGGAAATAGATAGTCTCAGACAGGGGGGAGGTTAAAACTAGAATTAACCGCCCCCCTATTCTGATTATTTCATTGCTTTCCTATGACGTACCCTATACTCTCCAGGTGTCATTTGAAAATATTCTTTAAACAGCCTGTTAAAGTGTGTACGATTTTCGTATCTTAGCTGTTTAATAATTGTCTGCACATCTAACGTAGTAGTAGAAAGCAGTCGGGCGGCTTCTTCCATACACACAGTCTGACAATAGTTCAGAATTGATCTGCCTGTCTGCTTTTTAAACACCCGGTTAATATAATCTCCATTATAGGACAGAATTTCTGCCACTTCTTCCCTCGTTATTCTCCTTTTTCTGGGCATTTATGTAATAGATTACTTCGTCTGTAATGTTCTTATCAGAAAGCAGACCAAGGCTTTTTGGTTCAAAGCGATAAATGTTAATAAAAAGTTCGAAACCCGACTGTCTTTCAGACATCTCGATTTTAATCTGATTCCATATATTTGCAGCCTCTAAATCTTGGATAGATCTGTCCTTTAATATAAAATCTATATAATCTTTGTTTTTTTGGGAATTATCATCTAAGTTCTGACGAAAAAAACGCAGGATATTTTGTGGCCAGCCAGAAATTCTAATTCACCTTCACTTGAACTCACCTCTCTACTTTCCTAATTTAATTTATCTTTTGTTCGATCCTTCTATTAACATGTCCTCCTTCTCCTTAAGGCATAATTTTTTGTAACCAATTCAGACTATTTTTTCTCATTATTGTAGTAATTAATAATACATAAACATAACACAAGTAAAATGAAAACAATAAAATGTTATTCTTCTTACAGAACTACAAAAGAAGGATGGATACAAAATGAAAAAAATCATGAACAATACCTGTTATTGGACAATTTTATTTTTTACAGGAGGCATAATAGGCTGGTTACTAGAGATGATTGCATTTAAAGGCTCCCATGTTAATGTCTCCTGGATTGAGATTGTTTTGAATCTTCGAGGCGTTTTGCATGGCCCATGGGTTCCAATTTATGGGTTCGGATTTATACTACTTGTACTGTTTGGACATAAATTGAAAAAATATCCTATTTTCCTTTTTATTGGAAACATAGTAATTTGTGGTCTTTTGGAATATGTCACTTCTTACGTACTAGAGTTAATCTTCAACGCAAGGTGGTGGGATTATAGTTCTAAGTTCCTAAATCTTCATGGACGTATTTATGTTGGAGGGTTATTGATGTTTGGAATTGCCGGCATGCTCGCTGTATATCTCATTGAGCCATGGATGCGTGCTCGATTAGAGCGTATTAATCCTTGTGTGAAAGTTGTATTTGCTGTGCTGCTGATAACTATTTTTTGTGTAGATGTAGTTGTTGCATTACAATCCCCGAATCTCGGAATGGGGGTATCTATTATAGGGGGAAAATAACGATGTAAACATGCAGAAAGTGCCAGGCTGAGTATATAAACATTAAGAATGGAGTTTGACGATGCAAAGAAAAATTATTATTTTAACAGAAAGTGGAGCTGATATACCTGCAAAAACGGTTAGAGAACTGAAAATACATATTGTACCGATGCATGTGGCTTTGGGGGAACGAAATCTGAATGATGGTGCCTTTCCGCAAAAAGAAATCTTTGAATATTATAAACAAACCAGACAGATTCCATCTACGAGTGGAACAAATCCGCAGGAATACCGAGAGGCATATTTGAAGATCAAGCAACAGAATCCAGATTGTAAAATCCTTCATCTGTGTTATTCGGCGGTGACAACCGCAACATGGCAAAATGCAATCATTGGAAGTGAGGGTATTTCAGGCATTACCCATATAGATACAAAAGCGGTAAGTGCAGGTCAGGGCAATCTTGTAATAAAGGCAGCAAAATATTTGGAAGCCCACCCAAACATATTATTGGATGAATTGGTGGGAGCCATTCATAAGTGGATAGAAAATGCCCGGATGTATTTTATACCGGAAAACCTGGACTACCTTCTTGCAGGAGGAAGGGTGAGCAATGCCCAATATATTGGCGCTAATATTTTACATTTAAAACCTATGATTGAAATAAAAAATGGATATTTAGTTTCTACAAAAAAATATAGAGGGCGAATGAGAACGGTTTGTTTAAGGCTGTTAGAAGATGTGCTGAAAAATAATCAATTTGGAAAAGAAGATATCTACCTGTTGTATTCAGAAGGACTGTCAAAAGATACGTTGAGAAGAGCCGGACAATTTTTGGGAGAAAACGGGTATTCAAATGTCCGGTGGGTTCAAACAGGCTGTGTTATTTCGACACATGCAGGACCTGGTGCATTTGGAGTTGGCGGGATAGTGACTTAATAAAGGGATTTTGTGGTCTTTGCGGGTCATGGCAGGCATTACAATTACAGTGGTTTGTTTGCTGTAAGTGAGATATTAATTTTTCTCAAACAAAATTGAATCGATTTTTAAATAATCAAGGCGTATGATGGCATTGTTGTTGAAGTACCGTGTCAATGACCACATATCAAACAAAGGAGGAATGAGATATGGCTTTTAAAGTCGTAGTTGTAGCTGTAGTAGCTGTAGCAGCAGGCGCTATTGCCGCTGTTGTTAAGAAGAAAAATAAAAAATAAGAAAACAAACAATGCACAGGGGCTTTGGGCAGAATGTTCAGAAGTCTCTTTTGCTAAAGATAATAAAAGAAAAGAGGACAAAAGAATGCCAATAAAAGAAAATGTGGAAGCGCTGGCTTTGAAAACGGCGCTTGGATATCTTGACAAAGACCCAGAAAAAAATATGCTCAAATTGCTGGCATGGTTTGACAAATTTGATAGAAAAAATACTTTGAAATCAGAAAGAGAAGCAATCCATAAAGTTATGGGGAACAAAAAAGGCAACTGGTATAAGCTGGTCATGAGCCTGTGGTCTGATATTGATGCCGGAGTTCGGAATAGACTGTTTGAAAACCTGATCATCAACGGTTGTCTGCTGGGGTACCAAAGACAGAAAGAAAACAAGGAAAAATATAACTGTAATGTGCCCTGGGCAATTTTACTTGATCCCACAAGTGCCTGCAATCTGAAATGTACCGGATGCTGGGCTGCCGAGTATGGTAATCATATGAACCTGACCTATGAAGAAATGGATGATATTGTAAACCAGGGGGTTGAACTTGGAACTTATGTGTATCTTTTTACGGGAGGGGAACCGCTGGTGCGGAAAAAAGACATTGTCCGGTTATGTGAGGAACATCAGGACTGTGTGTTCTCCACATTTACCAATGGAACCCTGATCGATGAAGCCTTTGCTGACGAGATGCTCCGCGTGCAGAATTTCATGCCGGCCATCAGCATTGAAGGATTTGAAGAGGCGACAGATGGAAGACGCGGTGAGGGAACTTATGAAAAAATTTTAAATGCTATGTCAATCTTAAAAAAGAAAAAACTCCCTTTTGGAATTTCCTGCTGCTATACAAGCAATAATGCAGAAGTGATCGGCAGCGAAGAATATTTTGATTATATGATCGAACTGGGAGCTAAATTTGCATGGTTCTTCACCTATATGCCGGTTGGAAAAGGAGCGGTACCTGAACTGATGGCTACAGCTAAGCAGCGTGAGATGATGTATCACAAGATCCGTGAGTACCGTCATACGAAGCCAATATTTACGGTTGATTTCTGGAATGACGGCGAATATGTTGGCGGCTGCATTGCCGGTGGAAGGAGCTACTGTCATATTAATGCTAACGGAGATATTGAACCCTGTGCCTTCATCCATTATTCTGATTCCAATATCCGGGAAAAGACATTATTAGAGGCTTACCGCTCACCCTTATTCATGGGATACCATGACAACCAGCCGTGGAATGACAACATGCTTCGCCCATGTCCGGTACTGGACAATCCAGGCCGATTGACAGAAATTGTAGAAAAGAGCGGTGCTGTAAGCACAGATTACCAAAATCTGGAGACCGCAAAAGAGTTTTCTGATAAATGTGTGCTTACTGCCGCAAAATGGAAACCGGTGGCAGAAAGATTATGGTCTGAGTCCAATAGATGTATGGCCTGTGGAAAGTGCGGAACAGACAACAGAATCATTTTTCCATAGGGTACAAGGAGCAGAGAGAGGACTAGGCTGCGGGATTTTAAAGGGGGCAGTTTCACATAAGGACTTTACGATAATTTTTTCAAAATCAGTTGTTTCTAAAAGCTCCAGCGTCTTAGCTTTCAATTTCTTATCCATATCACCAAATCCTTGGTTATTCTTTGTATTCATAAAAATCTCCTTTATTCCAACACGAATTGCTGTATTGATGATTGAACCCTGCGACGGCTGCTGATAAAATCTTTATATAATCCAGGTATAAAAGCAACGTGTGTTGGAAAAAAGAGCGAGGTTGCATTAATTTTAATAATTCTAAAACAAAATACAAACAGAATAAAAACGAACAGATGATATTCTCAGATAGAATTGTACTGATACGGAGGAATAATAAAGATGAAAGCAGCAATTTATTTAGGAAAAGAGCAGATAGAGGTGAGAGAACTTCCCCTGCCGGAATGCGGGGAAAATGATGTTTTGATCAAGAATATTTATTCCAGTATTTGCGGAACAGATGTGGCGGTCTATCAGCATGGAGCGAATACAGGACACAGGATTGCTGTTGGAGCGGAATTTGGTCACGAGACAGTATCCAGGGTTGTGGCAGTTGGTAAAAATGTGACGGAATTTCAGATAGGGGAAAGAGTTTATCCATATCCCCGTTATGTCAAAAATGACACCAGTCGGGCGGGAACTATTGGCGGATTTTCAGAATATATCCTTGTGCCGCAGGCGAAAAAGAATTACTCCCTGTATGATGTGCCGGAACAGATTTCAGACCGGCTGGCCTGCCTGATTGAACCTTTTACGGTGGGATGCAGGGCAGCCAGGCGGGGACAGCCGAAGCCGGGAGAAAAGGCAGTTGTGTTTGGCTGCGGGACCATTGGTCTGGCTGCGGCAGTTGCTCTTAAATACTTTGGAGTGGAGCAGGTAATGATTTGTGACTTATCGGATTACCGGCTGCATATTGCGGGGGAACTCGGTTTTGCTGCCTGCAATACAGCAAAAGAATCCGTGTGGGAAAAAGCAGAGGAATATTTTGAAACGGCGCCGGCTCTTATGGGTGATACTGCGGATGCGGACATCTTTCTGGATGCCGCAGGCCATGAGAGTATTCTGGAGGATTTTATGGCGCATGGGAAAATAGGGAGCCGCTTTGTGTCCGTGGCAGTGAACAATTCGATGCGTCAGCTTGACTTGCTCCATATGACTTACGCACAGAAAAGCATCATTGGTTCCGGCGGATATTTTCCCGAAGATGTAAAGGATGTGATGGATATGATGGCAAGCAGGAAATGGAATCTGGAATCTGTCATTACCCATGAATTTTCGATTGATGAGATTGACAAGGCAATCCAGACAGCGTCGGATAGGGATCATGCACTGAATGTGACAATCCGGTTTTAATCATACAGGAGGGAACTATAGGTGGGTTTACATTGGCTGAGTTCAGGGAAAAAAGAAATAACGGAGATCAGCAGTGCGGTCAGGGAAAACTATGATGAGTCTGACAGCCGTTCCCTTCTGGCGGATTGTGAAAATGGGGGCGCAGAAAAATGCCTGTCTGGAAAGAAAGGAAGAGAAAGATGATTTCTATACTTGTGGTAGATGATGACGCAAAATTAACGCAGAGTGTCTGTGCTTATCTGAACAACAGCGGATATCAGGCGAAAGGCATGCTGTCGGTGGATCGTGCCTATGAAGAAATGTATGGTGCGCTGTATGACCTGATCATTTCTGACATCATGATGCCAGGGACGGACGGGTTTGCGTTTGCGGAGAATGTCCGCAGGCTCAACAAACGGATTCCAATTTTATTCATGAGCGCCAGAGACGATATGGCATCAAAGCAGAAAGGCTTTGATATGGGGATTGATGACTATATGGTTAAGCCTATAGATATGAGTGAACTTCTGATGCGAGTCAGGGCGCTTCTTCGGCGTGCAAATATTGAGGAAAGCCGGAGGCTGGTGGTGGGTGAATTGATCTTGGACGCGGACGCCATGATGGTCATGTACGACGATGAGGAGATTTTCGTCACGGTGCGTGAATTTAATATTATGTTTAAGCTGCTGTCTTATCCAAACCATACCTTTTCCAGAGCGCAGCTTCTGGATGAGTTCTGGGGTATAGAAAGTGACACCGGTCTCCGTGCGGTGGACGTTTATGTGACAAAGCTGAGGGATAAGTTTTCTGTTTGTAAGAACATACAGATCAAGACAATCCGCGGCCTGGGATATAAGGCGGTGATCCTATGAAACAGGGGGGGAAAACAACAGACCCAAGAATATCCCGGAGCTATTTTAAGCTCCCCATTTATCTGGCATTGTTTTTTACTGTGGGTACTTTGATGCTGCTGCCCACTGTTTTGTACGGGGGTATCCATTTGATTCGGGACGATTCAGGGCCTTATGTGAAATGGTATTTTATTTACTGTGTTGTAGTTTCGGCGGCGATCCTGTCTGCGCTCAATCTGTATAAGTACATGACGGTGGAGCGCCCGATCCGCAGGCTGAGCATTGCCGCGAAGAAGGTCGCGGAGGGAGATTTCTCTGTATACCTCCCGCTCCGCCACGCCCCAAATGATATGGATTATATTGATACCCTGTATATGGATTTTAATAAAATGGTGGCGGAGCTTGGTTCTATTGAAACGCTGAAGAATGATTTCGCAGCAAATGTGTCCCACGAAATGAAAACGCCGCTTTCTGCTATTAATAATTATGTGCAGCTATTGCAGGGAACGGAACTGGACGCTGTACAGCAGGAGTATGCGGATGCCATACTGGAAAGTACAAAACGCCTGTCCTCCTTGATCTTTAATGTTCTAAAACTCAATAAGCTGGAAAGTCAGAAGATACAGCCGAAGCCCGAGAGGTATGACCTGTGCGGCCAGTTGGCCGAGTGTGCCATAGGGTTTGAGGCAGTCTGGGAAAAGAAAGGGATTGAATTTGAAGCGGATATGGAAGAGTGTGCTTATGTGGAGGCGGACAGGGAGCTAATAGGACTGGTATGGAATAATCTTTTGTCCAATGCGTTCAAATTTACGGATGCAGGCGGTACGGTGAGCATACGCCAGTATTCTGACCAGGAATATACTACGGTGGAGGTATCTGATACCGGATGTGGTATGTCGGAACAGACTATGAAGCGGATGTTTGATAAGTTTTATCAGGGGGATACTTCCCATGCAATGGAAGGAAACGGGTTGGGACTGTCGTTAATCCTCCGTGTATTGCAGATGAGCGGAGGAACGATTACGGTGAAGAGCACGGAAGGGAAAGGAACTGTTTTCCGTGTGGGGTTCCCGGTTTCCATTATAATGGAAAAGGAACAGGAGGAGTGATTTTATGACAGAAGTCAGCAATGTCGGATCCGAATATGTGGGGTACGAATATAAAACAAAGGAAATATTGAGGGAACATGCTTCTTTGTATCTGGACAGTTATCCCTGTTTCGGATGGGAGGAGGACCCAAATGCAGAGGTGGTTCAGGAGCGGGCGCATATAGGAGGTTATACGACCCTTAATTTCCGGCGGAACAGGATGATCTGCAATAAGGTGGAACTGACCAGGCTGCAGAGAAATTTTGACAGCTGTATTCTGGAAATTGACAGGCTGGAAAAGTCGAAAGCGACCCTTGCAACGATTGCAGCAATACTGATTGGCATTGTGGGCACTACCTGCATGGCAGGCGCCGTATTTGCAGTGACGGCGGAGCCTCCGCTTGTTATGCTGTGTATCCTCCTTGCCATTCCAGGGTTTGCCGGGTGGATTGCATCCTGGTTTGTGTACCGGATGCTTGTCAGAAAAAGAACGGAAGAGATTCAGCCTTTGATTGAAGATAAAATGGAAGAACTTTATGAGGTGTGTAGAAAAGGGAAAGACCTGCTGATATAGGAAATGTAATTGATAGTAAGGAAAAGAATCGTCGTAGGAGGCGGTTCTTTTTTAATATTTCGCAAACCATACTCAAATTATTGAAAAACAAAAGGGGTGTAAACTGAAAGAAAAACAGAATGGGGACGCCTATGAAAGAAATAAATATTTTATTGACAAAATATTCGGACTGTGTATCCAGTCTGGTTTACTATGTGTGCGGTCGAAGCTATACTCACGCTTCTATATCGTTGGAGGAAGAGCCGGGGAAATATTACAGCTTTAATTATCGGGGATTTGCTGTCGAAACACTGGAGAAACATAGGAAGCGTGGTGTGAAACACAGCTGCTGTTACAGGATTCAGATTACAGAGGCAGCTTATAAAAACATACAGGACATTCTCAGATTTTTTCTGGCTGAAAAGGATTCCTACAGGTATACAAGATTGGGTGTTTTATGTTGTGTACTTCATATTCCCATGCATTGGAAAAGGCATTATTTTTGTTCGCAGTTTGTTGCAGAACTGCTGGAGCGGTCGGGCGCAGTCACTATGAGGAAAACATCCAGCCTTTTTCTGCCAGGTGATTTTATCGAGTTAATTGAAGGGCATTTGCCTTATCAAAGGGTGGACAATCTTGTTTGATTTTAATATTACAGAAACGAGATTCAATCAAAAAACAAATATTCCTGTGGTATCCTAATTTCTATCAGATCAAAGACAGGAAGTCTGATATATCAAACAGGAAAATGTGGATAAATCATCCTGACATTTGGAGGGAAAAGAAAGGGGGGGATTAGATGTTAAAAGTTGTAGTTGTAGCGCTTGTTATTGTAGCGGTAGGTGTCGTGGTAGTGGTTATAAAGAAAAAGAAATAAGCAGTACATAACAGAATCAAGGGGCAGTCGGGAAATAGATAATCTCAAACAGGGCCAGGTGCGACTCGTAAAAGTCACACCTGGCTTTAAATTTTTCAGGCTTATCCTAAAACGGGACACGTTGATGAAACAAAATCTGTAAAGGCCGGTCTGCCATTCTATGGGGAGGACAGCAGGATATTATTCCAGAGTTACATTCTCTGCAATCTCCCGCAGCCTGTCATATGCGTCACAGAGAAAGTCCTGGTAAGGGCAGTACCCGGGTTCTGCCTTATAGAATGAACGGTATCTCTTGCACCCTCCCCCGCACAGGCCTCTGACGGGGCAGGAAGGGCATAGAGAATTCTGGGGCTCCTCATATTTTATAAATCTTTCGGTGCCTGCCGCTTTCCTGATCTCTTCAAAGGAGCTGGTCATGATATTGCCGCTGTAATATTCATCCAGTACATAGAAGTCGCAGGGATATACGCCTCCGTCAGCCTCCACCACGAATTGGGGAGAACAGAATCCCATCATGCCGCACTGCTCAGCCGGCCGCCCTTTCATCATCCATACCAGGTTGTCAAACTGACGGACGCTGATGTAACGGTCTTTCCTGAGGCCCTCATACCAGAGTGCAAAGAAATCCTTAAGAAAAGAGGAGTAGAGCTTTGGTGTGAGGTCAAACGGCTTATCAGGCTGATCCTGTGCCTCCAGGGCCTTCAGGCACGGGATGACCTGCACATAATCTATCTTTTCCTTTTCAAAAAAACGGTATAATGTCTGAGGTTTCTTTGCCGTCTGCTTTGTGAGCACTGTTAGCACATTGTATTCAATTTTATGGCGCTTCAGCAGATTCAAAGCCCTGTGCGTAGTATCAAAGGTTCCCTTCAATGAAGAGTCCAGCCTCTGAAAGTCATGGATCTCTCTGGGACCGTCCAGAGAAAGGCCCACAAGAAATTGATTCTCCTTGAGGAACCGGCACCATTCTTCATCTAATACCTGGCCGTTTGTCTGGATGGCATAAGCGACAGTGTGTCCATCCTGCTGACGGCTGCGTACCTCCTCCACAAAAAATCTGTAGTAGTCAAGGCCTGCAAGCGTTGGCTCCCCGCCCTGGAAAGCAAATGTAAGCTGCCCCGGCGCAGGAGTATATTCAAACGCCCTCTCGATCAGCTTTACGGCAGTTTCTTTGTCCATGACGCCGTAAGAAGCCACTTCCCTGTTAGAGACAACATCATAGTAAAAGCAGTAGCGGCATCTCATATTGCACAGTGAAGATGCCGGTTTTATCAGTGTAGAGAAATATCTCATCTGCAAAAATCCCCCTGAAAATATATTTAAGATCAGTATTACGCCCAATTGCAGCGTGTGAACAAGAACTTTCATTTGTCCTTAATATCGTACAGGTTTGGGAGTGGTTTGTCAATTGAGTTTTGTCAAACGCTGGGGATGGTGACGTGTGAACAGTAACGGATTCCTGCCTTATCTGGCAGCATATTTTTCCATATGCCAAAACTGGATATTCTATATGCAAATAAGAAATTAAAAGATATAATCATTTTATATGCAGTCAGGATTTTGCAGAGTGCGGGGAAAGGGGGGAAGAGAATGTATACAGTAATGGCAGTAGATGATGAGCCGGCGGCCTTAAACCATCTGTGCAAAATAATCCGCAAAATTGGGAAGGATTTTTGTATTCTGGATACCGCGGAGCATGGGGCGGATGCATTGGAGAAGATGAAGGAAGGGCAGCCGGACCTGCTGTTTACAGATGTAAAGATGCCGGTCATGGATGGGATCGGACTGGTAAGAGAGGTAAAAAACAAGTATCCGGCTGTTTTGTCTTATGTAATAAGCGGATATCAGGAATTTGAATATGTGAAGGGGGCCATACAGTCAGGGGTCTGTGATTATCTCCTGAAACCTGTAATACCTTCCAGGATGGAAGAAGTGCTCGGGCAGGCTAAGGCAAGGCTGGATGAGATCTATTACAGGAAACGGTACGGACTTATTAAAAGACTCTGTCAGGGGAAAGAAGGCCCAGGGGAAGAGCTTAGGCATTATTTTCAGGATGAATGGTATTACAGTGCACTGATCAGGAAGAACGGGCTGCCCCGGCGGTTTACAGAGGCCGCGGGCATTGAGGTATTTTCTGAAGAAGCGGAGCAGATAATGTTCTATGGGAGGGATGAGATGGAGGCGCTCTATGTCTGTCCGGCATCACTGTCCAGAGAGAGAAGCTTTCCGGCAGTGATTGACAGATGTCTGAAAAAAGACTGGAACGGGACCGGGTATCATACGTGTATCATATCCGGGGAGGCGTTCCAAATAGAGGATCTGCCGGAGAAAGCGAAGAAGCTGTATAAGGCCCTTAATAAAAAATCAGCCATAGGAAAGGATCAGAGACTTATTCTGGAAGAAATGGGGCAGGAGAAAAAAGAGAGCGTATCACAGGGCGTATTTCTTGCGATGAGTGTCTATCTGGAAAATGGACAGACAGAGCTGTTTATAAAAGAGGTAAAGAAGTGTCTGCGAAAATGGACACAAGAAGGGCGTTCCCAGCTGTGGGTGGAGAATATGGTACGGCAAATTGTATACATAATGCAGAAGACAGGATACAGGAATCTGGAGGGGGAGGATTATGAATTCGTTTTAGAGGATGCTTTTTTCTATGCGCTGGATTCGGAAGACCTGATCCAGAGCCTGGAAGGGCTGCTGTCAGCAGGGAAAGAGGGCATACGGGGGCATGGTGCAAAGGCGGATATGGAGAACTTCTACAGGGAGGTCACGGCCTATATGCAGGAACATCTGGCGGAGCCTCTGACTCTTCAGCATATCTGCAGGCAGTTCGGGGTATCCCAGACATATTTAAGCAAAGCGTTCCGGCGCTGTGCAGAGACATCATTCTCCAATTATCTGACTATGGTCAGAGTGGAGGCTGCCAAGAGGATCATGGGGGAGCAGGAAGGCATATTTGTTCGGGATGTGGCTGCTATGACAGGATTCAGTGACCAGTTTTATTTCAGCAGGATATTCCGGTCAGTGACAGGGATGAGGCCCAGCGATTACATGGCAGATCACGCAGCGGTAAAGGAAGAGAATAAATAATGATATTTAAAATAAAAAACTGTGCGGACACAGTTCAAGGAGAGGAAGAGGATAATGAAGAAGCCAAATATATTGTGGATCATGACAGACCAGCAGAATGATAAGATGATGAGCTGTGCGGGAAATACCTGGATTAAGACACCTAATATGGATTATCTGGCGCAGGAGGGCGTCAGATTTACGGAAAGCTATTGTACGAACCCTGTCTGCCTTCCGTCCAGATTCAGCCTATTCACAGGCCATTACCCCGGGGATATCGGCCTGAAAAGCAATGATTACTGCAGGGAAGTGGAGAGGTTGCCAAAACGGCTGCTCACAGACGGCCTTGGGAAGAAACTAAAGGAGGCAGGATATGAAGCGGTCTATGGAGGTAAGGAACATCTGCCCCATATGCGCGCGGCGGATCTTGGATTTGATTATATCTGCAGTGATGAGAGGGGAGAACTGGCAGATACATGCGCCAAATATATAAGGGATTACAAAAAAGAAGAACCGTTTGCCATGGTGGCTTCTTTTATCAACCCGCACGATATCTGCCTCATGGCCATATCAGATTTTGCGAAGCAGTCAGGTCCGGTGGAACAGATGCTGGCGGAAGAGCTGATCACAGAGACAGAAACAGTACACGAGGCTATGAGGATTCCTGAGGGGATGCATCCTGACGTATTTTACAGGACCATCTGTCCCACGCTCCCAAAAAACTATGAACCGGCAGCGGACGAGCCGGAGGCCATAAGGATAATGCAGGAGCAGAGGCGTTTTAAGAAGCTGGCCAGAGAACAGTATACAGATGAGAGATGGCGGCTGCACAGATGGGCATACGGGAAGCTGACAGAAAAAGTTGACGGGGAGATAGGAAGGCTGCTGTGTGCACTGAAGGACTCAGGAAAATGGGAGGACACAGTAATTATATTCACAAGTGACCACGGTGATATGGACGCGGCACATAAGATGGAACACAAGACGGCGCTGTATCAGGAATGCTGCAAGGTACCGCTGATCATAAAAGGAATCAGCGGCCCGGGGAATGAGGTGAGCAGCAGCCTTACAGTGAACGGGCTTGATCTCATATGTACTGTCATGGATTATGCGGGGATAGAAAAGCCGGACCATCTGGAAGGAATATCTTTGAAAAGAGAAGCAGAAGGGGAGAGTGACGGGACATCAGAGAGGAAAGAAAGAGAATGTGTGATCGTGGAGAGTGAATTTGGAATTGCGGCGGTTGGCAGGAGCGGCAAGTATGTGAGGTATTCCTGCGGGAAAGATAATGAGCAGTTTTATGATCTGACTGTAAATCCGGGTGAGGATCATGACCAGATGTCAGAGGAAAAATACAGGGAAGAGGCAGAGAAATTAAAGAAAGCGGCGGAGCTTCATATTACGTTAAGAGAGGACAGACGGAAGAAGCTGCAGTGCATACCCATGTACTGACATGTATCAGGCACACTGGATATGTTACTGTTCACTCCGTGACCAGTAACACGCTTCGCGATGCACAGAAACGGCAAAAACCGCCGTTTCGCGCTGCAGCCCTCGGGATTTTCGTGCAAATACGCACGAAAAC